>NZ_JYNP01000017.1 GCF_000934755.1 Desulfonatronovibrio magnus | reverse complement strand
AGCAACGAGATTGCAGAACTCTATTTCCTCTTTGAACATAAAAGTTATCTGGACAAGTATGCACTGCTTCAAGCTCTTCACTATTCGGTCCAGAAATGGATGAACCTGTATAGACGTAACAAGCTGTCAGGCTACTTGCCTATAGTCATTCCAGTGATTATCTATCACGGTGTAAGTAAGTGGACATTCAGCTGCGACTTTGAAGACTATTTTGAAATACCCCATGAATCATTCAGGGTTTTTATTCCTAAGTTCAGGCATTTACTGCATGACATAACCCATATGGCAGACGAGGCTTTCAAAACCTCTATCCTTATGGAAATTTTTCATCTGCTGTTTAAGTACATTCACTTCCCTGAACTGGACATAAAGCTGCAGGAAATATTTGACTTACTTGAGCAGCTGCCTGATGAGGATAAAAGGAAAGAATATCTGTTTAATATTTTGAAATACGTACTGGCATCGGGCTCCTTGAGTGA
This sequence comes from Desulfonatronovibrio magnus, assembly GCF_000934755.1. Classification (NCBI taxonomy): domain Bacteria; kingdom Pseudomonadati; phylum Thermodesulfobacteriota; class Desulfovibrionia; order Desulfovibrionales; family Desulfonatronovibrionaceae; genus Desulfonatronovibrio; species Desulfonatronovibrio magnus. Next base: position 110,820 of record NZ_JYNP01000017.1, on the reverse strand, counting down.
GGAGCGATTAACTGAACACACCAGACGATTTCCAGGAGGTAAGGTCATGGTAGGTGTAGCAATGCAAGAAATTGAAAAAAGGGTTGAGCAAACAAGGAGACCATACTGGGAGGGTGTTGGCGAACTTAAAAACGCCCAAGACACCTTGGTTGACCTTGCAACAGAACTATACGGTCCATTACCCTTAATGCTTTCAGTCAAAATTAGATCTATACAGTCCATCGATAACCTTCGGATTTTGGCTAGAAAGATTATCAGGACAGAGTCCTTAAACGAGTTTACAGAGCTGGTAGATAGGGCTGCTGAGAATTAATTTTTTGATTGTGGCGTAAAAAGCGTGGGGCTAAATGTATTCTTGATAATAACAGGCCAGCTATGTCTACTTTTTTAACCTCTAACCTGTTTCCGCATACCTGACATCAATAGACAAAGGGGACAAGCGTATACTTACTTTTCCTGGTGCTAAGGGGAGCATTATCCGTTTCTGAAAAGTCAATTGAGGATAGCCCCGAATCCAGGGACAGTCCCCGAACCAAGCTGTCATAATCGGGTTTTAACCCCAACACAGCTATCATTATCCATCATTTCTTTGTGTTTTTGATCTGAAATCTTATCCATTTGCGTCCCTGCCTATGAATCTAAGGGACATTATGTTGCCAGTTTAGTTATGTTGCCAGTATCCCGCTATACCAAGCTTTACCCCACCTGGACTTTTCCATTCATTTTTCTTCCCTTCAAAAATACAACTTGTCTGAGCAATAGCTCATGGAGGTTGTATGTCCAGGAAACGCTGCAAATTCTGTCGTTGTCTTTTCATCCTCAATGCTCGTAATCCCGATCAAAAGTACTGCTCCAAGCCTGATTGCCAGAAGGCGCGTAAACGCCGGTGGCAAAAAAAGAAGGTAAAGGATGATGAGGCTTATCGCTTAAACAAGCAAGATGCCCAAAAGCGGTGGTGTGAGAAGAATCCGGACTACTGGAAAAATTACAGGGAAAACAACCCCAACTATACCGGATGCAACAGGGAAAGTCAGCAACATAGAAACCGGTGCAGGCGGGCCTTTGGTTCCATTTCCAGAGCAAGTCGAATCCGGGGTCGGACCTGGTCAAGTCATTGAATAGTTAAAGAAAATATCCCAGAAAGGCCTTGTTTTTGGCTTTAGAGCAGTCATTCTGATATCAGAACGGCTATTTTAAGATGCCCTTCCCAAAAGAGCAGATTTTCTTATACCAATGGCTAAATTGAATAATAGAAAATCAAAAAGACAGGTTCATATTTACATTTCTATTGTTGTTAGTCGTTGATGACAAAATGCAATATATACAATGAGAGAGGATACTTCAATACTAAATGTTTATGTTTTTCAGATATTTAACTGTAGGCTATAATGTAACATGTACTCCGAAAGTTGAGTTAAATGATGGAACGAGCAGGTTGAAGCCTTGTCCGGTGCTTCCAGCTATGATCCCAGACAGGAAACAAAGCTCATTAATGATGTCACCCCTGGATCTAATTTCAGTCCGGGCATTCTGTTTGCCAAACCTACATTATGTTGAAATCCAATAGTATTATAAATAATATTTTGTAATTTTACAATGGTTTTTTGTTGTTAAGCTGTTTATTATTTGGTTGTCTTTTCTCAAAGTTTCAGGCATTCTTGATTGCAGGGGGGTCTGATAATGAGCATAAAGAGATTTGCTGAAGATTATCTTGTAGAATGGAAGGACCGGTCCAGCCGCAAGCCTTTAATCCTTCGGGGCGCGAGGCAGACCGGTAAGACCTATCTTGTTGAACAGTTTGCAAAGAATCATTTTAGAAATTTGCTGAAAATTGATTTTGAGTTTGACCAGGAGGTCAAATCAGTATTCCGGCAAAAAGACCCGCAGACAATCATCAGCGAACTGTCTTTGTTCTTTGACCTACCCGTGATCCCCGGAGAGACGCTTTTGTTCCTGGACGAAATACAGGCCTGTCCTGAGGCCATCCACAGCCTGCGATATTTTTATGAAAAACTATCCGGACTGCATGTTATCGCGGCTGGCTCTCTGCTTGATTTTGTCCTGCGGGATTTTGAATATTCCATGCCTGTGGGCAGGGTTGAATTCCTGCACCTTTATCCATTGTCTTTCAGCGAATTCCTGCTGGCCGTGAACGCCCGGCTTCATGAATTTATCACTAACTGGACCCCTCCTGACCAATTCAGCCCAGTCGTACACGGCAAGCTGACCGAGCTGATGAGGACTTTTATTTTCACAGGAGGGATGCCCGAAGCAGTGGCTTCATGGATCAAGCAGAGAGACTACGTGGAAGTCCAGCGCATCCAGAGTGCGATCCTGAGCACCATGCAGCATGATTTTGCAAAATACGGCTCGCGAATCCAGCAGGATCATCTGCAAAAGATCCTTCAATTCATACCCGGCAATATAGGCAACAAGGTAAAGTATGTGCATGTGGACAGGGATGTCCGTTCCACAGCTTTAAAGGATGCTTTTCATTTGCTGGCCATGGCCAGGGTTATCAGTCTGGTATTCAAGACAAATGCTAATGGTGTTCCCTTAGAGGCAGAGAAGGACAGGAATTTTTTCAAGGCCATTGCCCTGGATGTGGGGCTTGTAAACCGGATGTGCGGGCTGAAGCTGATCCGGCCAGAGGAGTTGATGACCGTTTACGAAGGCAGGCTGGCAGAACAGTTTGTCGGACAGGAACTGCTGGGCTCGAGGCCCTGTTTTGAAGAGCCGGCGCTTTACTACTGGGCCAGGGAAGCAAAAAACGCCAATGCCGAGGTAGATTATCTTTTCACGCACGGATCACAAGTTCTGCCAGTGGAAGTCAAGGCTGGAAAGACGGGTACACTTAGGTCCCTGCATGTGTTTCTGCATGAAAAAAAATCTGATTTCGGAGTCAGGCTTAATATGGACACCCCGTCTCTGGGCAGGTTTACAGCCCATGTTCGCCTGAAAAAATCCAGTACAGAACACGAGTACACCCTTCTGTCGTTACCTTTATACCTTGCCGGTCAGCTGGACAGGCTCCTGGAGCATGCTTTGGATCAGCCCCAGTAGGCCTGAACCTTAACATCAGTAATATGACAGTTCGGGAGCTGAAAGATGGTAGCTACACCTTACCTGTTACATACGAGTTGAAGATGAGAAAAACACCTGCCCGGCGCACAGGTATTTCAACAAGAAGTATGGCCGCAGGGGGTTCTTTTGGGGGGATAGATTCAAATCCATGATTGTTCAGGATGGGCTGAGCCTGGTTAACCTTCTGGCTTATGTGGACCTTAATCCTATTCGTGCTGGCATTGTGAAAAAGCCAGAGGACTACCGCTGGTGTTCCCTTGGCTACTTCACCCTGTTGACCTTAATCCAATTAGGGCCGTGATTGTGAAAAAGCCCGAGGATTACCGTTGGTGTTCCCTTGGCTACTTCACCCGGTTAAATGCTGCGTAGCAGCCCTCGCACAGATCAGCTCCCCTCCTGTACATCACATCACTACTTTTAAATTTCCCCAGATCGAAATTATGCACATTTTGTGTGCGAGGATTTAACTGGGCAAGCACCCAGACCGGAAATAAGGACGGTCTGCTGTCCATAGATTTTGGGATGAAGGAATGGAATGAGTTTGATCCCAAAGAGATTGTCCGCAAATACAGGCAGTTTGTTTATGAAACCGGAGCAGCTGAAAGCCAGGAGTCAGGAGTCAGGGGACAGGGGACAGTGAAGAGAGGAATTGATCCAAAGATCGTGGAAAAGGCCAGAAAGAAAGGCTATAAAGTCAGCCGGGCAGAACGGTTTCGCTACCGTTGCAGGTATTTTACTGATTCAGGCATTATCGGCGGGAAAGACTTTGTCCAGGAGGCCCCAGTAAAATGGAAAGACCCAGTTGAATGTGAAGAAATTCAACCGGGCAGGAATTTTACGGGGTAAATATTTGACCAGGTCAAGCACCTGCTTAAGTCAAAAGATTGACCCGGTTAAACAGACCGGAGGTCTACGGCTTGGCCGTGTTTATCAGGGTGAAGCGGAAATTTACTACGGTTAAAGGGGTAGATGGGGTTTATTCCATGAAGCAGCTTAGAGATTTGTAGCTGAAAGCTAATTTTTCACCATATCCGAAAAGCCGCTCCTGCAAAAGAATATCTGTCTTGTTGATACTTGCCAAGTGACCAGGGATGTTCTAAATGTTTATAACTAATGTAAAGAAATTTAAGTAAAGGTGGAAGACGTTAACAGGAGCGGTGTTATGCCTACTACAATTGAAATCCCTGATGAAATCATGGCCACGGTAAAGTTTCCTCCGGACAAGGCCAAAGGCGAGCTGGTCAAAGAGATGGCTTTCTCGTTATATCAATGCAAGGTACTTTCCATGGGGAATGCGAGAAAACTCTCCGGGCTCAACAAGTGGGCTTTTATTGATGGGCTGGCGGAAAGAAAGATAGAACGACACTATACCGAACAGGACCTTCTGGAAGACATCGAATATGGCAACGGTTAGTAATTCCTCTCCGATCATTCACCTGACCAAGATCGGCATGCTTGAGCTTTTGCATGAACTGTTCGGTCAAATCTTTATTCCGGAGATAGTGTACTCCGAATGTACGAGTTCCATCCATCACCAAGATGAAGTAGGCCTGATCAAAAAAGCGGACTGGATTAATGTCGTTTCTATAAGCAATCGCAAGCTTTTCAATATGCTGCACCAGGATGTTGATGCAGGATAAGGAGAAGCCCTTGTTCTTGTCATGGAAAGAAATGTGGACTTGATTTTGCTTGACGACCAGGAGGCACGGTCAAAGGCCAGGATACTGGATTTACATGTGACAGGAGCACTTGGAGTTTTACTGAAAGCCAAAAGTGCCGGGTTGATTGACTCCGGGACAGATTATATTCAATTACTGCAGGATACGGGCTTTTGGATTTCACCTGAGTTATTGACAAAGCTTTTAAAAACCTTTGACGATGAAGATTAGATATAAATCAAAGGGACATGAAGATATACGCCACATCGAGGAGGAGAATAAAATGCAATACGTGACAAGTATAGAAAGAATAGCCATGGAAAAAGGAATCAAGCAGGGAGTGCAACAGGGAGTGCAACAGGGCAGGCAGGAGGAGATATTAGAAGGCATTGAAGACCTTATGGAAGTTAAGTTTGGAGAAAGTGGCCTGCGTCTGATCCCTGAAATCAGCCGAATAAAAAGCCTTGAGAGGTTACGCGAAATCAAAAAGATTATCAAAGACAGCAAGGCCATTGATGAAGTGGAACAAAAGATTGTGCAGTAATAATCAGCAGTATACTCATTTATCCTTGTCATTCCCATAAAATCATCTTTACATTTCGCGTCAAACGCGAAGTGTAAAGATGATTGAATATAAACTGCCCTACACTCTGCACAACCCGAATGAGGGGCGAGGCTTTCATAACCTCTATCCTTATGAAAATATTTGACTTACTTGTAAGCTCCTCACCTGGGAGGCCTGGGACCGAATGTGTGAGTAACTGTCTTTAAAGTGGAGCCTGCATCCTGCAGGCTATTTAATTCCAGGCGGCTGGAAGCCGCCTCCACCTTGAAGAACAGTCCCATATTTGGAAATTGGGACAGTCCCCGCGAGGTACTATAAAAAAGATTGATGCTGCATTTGTTCCTGGAGGAAATTTGCTTTGATGAAAAAATCTACACAGCGAGGGACAGTCCCTGTGCCAGGCGCAAAGTTCCCATCTTTGACGGAATTTTTCAGGCAAATGTGCATCAATCAAAGTAAAAATCGTAAAAACATGATAATTGTAACTGTCTGATTTTATTAGCAAAACGATTCTAGTTACTTAGAAGCTCCTCCCCCGGGCTGATCGGGACCGGACTTGTGAGTAACCAAAAAATCAGCCTTAACACGAGATTGCTTCGCTTCGCTCGCAACAAGGATTGCCGCGCTCGCCCCAGTTGAATGGCTGCGCCTACACAGCGTGTATTCAACGAGGTAAAAAGACTCGCTCGCAATGACAACTGAGCTGTCAGGGATGTAGTTGCTGAAAACCTGTCACCCACGAGGAAGCCTAAGCGACCGAAGCAATCTGTAAGGTAAAACCATAATGCTCTGAATTTATTAATAATTTGGTTTTAGTTACTTAGAAGGAGGGTATAAGAGGCTTAAACGCTTGATATTAGGGGTAAGATGAACAATATGAGATTTTCTAATAATGTTCAGTGGTGGGCCAACCAGGATTTGAACCTGGGACCTTCCGGTTATGAGCCGGTGGCTCTGCCAACTGAGCTATTGGCCCCTTAAACGTGAAGAAAGTACATATAATGAGTAACAGAAATGCTGTCAATTGTTTTTTAGTAAGTCGCTCCAATCCTGTAGTAAGAAGCAAGATAATTATTAAAACTGACAAGACCAGTAAGGTCCAAAATCCGAATTCTTCAGCCTTTAGCCTTTAGCCTTCAGCCTGAATAAGCTGAAATGGGACAGGCACTCCTGTTATTTCCGTCAAAGAAAAAAGGCGCGGCAAATAAATCTGCCACGCCTTTCTTTATGGGGATTATTGTAGTAATTTACGCTGAGAAAGCCTTTTCAAAGTTAGGTACAACCTGTTTTTTGCGACTCATTACACCATCTAACCACACGGATTTGCCCTCAACTCCCTTTCCAAATGCTTTGTCAACAACAGAAGGGTCATCGGACAGAACAAGCATTTCAGAGCCTTCTTTCATAATGTCGGTAAGAAGCAAGAATACTGAATGCCTTCCACCTTCATCTTTAACTTTTTTCATTTCTTCATAAAGGTCATCCTTAACTGGTTCAAGGATAGAAAGATCAACAACTTCCAATTGTCCTATGCCGACCTTTTTGCCGCTCATGTTGAAATCTTTGTAATCTCTGAAGATCAGATCTCTTGGCGGTGTGCCGTCAACAGCAGACTTGACCTTGAACATTTCCATGCCAAGATCCATTGCATCGTCAACACCTGCAATCTTGGCCAGTTCTTCACATGCCTTTTTGTCTGCGTCTGTGCAGGTGGCGGATTTGAAGATAACTGTGTCGCTAAGGATTGCACAAAGCATGATTCCTGCGATATTTTTGGGGATTTCTACACCATAAAAATCATACATGGATTTGATTACTGTGCATGTGCATCCAACAGGCCATATCCAGCACTCCAGAGGATTGGGAGTTGTGACGTCACCAAGCTTGTGGTGGTCGACTATACCCAGTATTTCGGCCTTGGACAAATCGTCCAGACTTTGCGCCAGATCGGAATGGTCTACCAGGATAACTTGTTTGCCTTCGCCGGAAGTGATTACCTCAGGTGCGCTGAAGCCATACTTATCCAGAACAAACTTGCTTTCAGGGCTAAGGTCTCCCTGTGCGCCTGCTTTGGCTTCAATGCCTAATTTGCTTTTGAGATCAGCTACAGCAATGGCTGCACATACAGAATCGGTGTCAGGGTTTTTGTGACCAAATACAATTACGGACATAAGTAACCTCCTAATAAATGGTTTTTAGTGTCGGTATCTGTTTAGCGCTTTTTAGGAAAGCAGGGGACAGGCACTCCGGGACCCACTTGAGCATCAATTTGTGCTCAAAGTGACTCATTTTTGGGACAAGTGGGTCCCGGAAGAGCCAGTCCCCGTGCCACATCCAAAGCGCTAAACAGATACTAGTGTCGAGTTATCTCAAATTTTTCTGCGACCCTGCGCAGAAAAAGAGCCCCTGAAGGGGCAAAAAAGTCTGCCCGCTGGAACAATAGGGGCTTGCGCTGCTTGGCAACGCTGAAGCTTTGTGCCCTTTAGCACAAAGGTCATGCGCTGCCAAGCTAAAATTTGAGCTTGAGATTAAGCATTTTGAACATTCATATCACAAGCAGTATCTGGGGAGTCTCTTTAATATTTTGACTGTCCTGAAAGTTTCGGTTAGAGGCTCGCCTGGATCATGAACTGCTACCAATAATGATATAAAATTATTTTTTTGTCCAGCCCTGCAGGTAAAATGTCACATGAATGATAACACAGCTAATCTGAAAGCATATACAGCACTGATAGTGGCCATGTTTTTATGGGGCAGCTCTTTTATTGCCCTGAAGCTGGCATTTGTTTCTTTTGATCCCATGACTGCCATTTTTGGCCGCATGCTCTGTGCAGCTGTCATCATGTTCTTTATTTTTCCAAGGTTCAAAAGAGTGGTGCGCAAACCTGGTGATATCAAGATCTTGTTACTTATGGCTTTTTTTGAACCATGTTTATATTTCATCTTTGAGGGCTACGCACTAAAATTCACAAGCGCTTCCCAGGCAGGCATGGTCAGCGCCATCATGCCTCTTATGGTGGCAGTAAGTGCCCTTTTTTTATTAAAAGAAAGTGTTAACCTTAAGGCTATAATGGGCTTTACACTTGCAGTGGCTGGAGGGATATGGATCAGCATTTTCAGCGAATCAACTGAATCAGCTCCAAATCCGGTGCTGGGCAATTTTTTAGAGTTTATTGCCATTGCATGCGCTTCGGGATATACGATTTGTGCCCGCTATCTGAGCCTGAGGTATCATCCGCTATACCTTACTGCAGTCCAGTCTTTTCTGGGAGCAGTCTTTTTTTTCCCGTTGATGCTGATTTCTCCGGCAGGTGTTCCCACTGAATTTCCTCTTGTACCCACTATGTCAGTGGTTTATCTTGGAGTAATTGTTACTCTGGTAGCCTATACATGCTATAATTATGGAGTGAGCAAAATTCCTGCAGGAAGGGCATCGGCGTTCATTAACCTGGTTCCTGTTTTTACTGTTGTTCTTGGTTGGATAGTGCTGGGTGAAAGATTTACACTAATTCAGTTTGCCGGCGTAATCCTGATATTTGGCGGCATAATTTGGGCAAATACATCTAATGCCAGCTGCGCCCGCAACTCCAAAAAAAATATTTTCACCGCCCGTTCTAAGACTCACTAAAGACGCCCAGTTAAACCCTGTTGCGCAGGAATGCTTTCAGCGTTGTTTAACCCCAGTAAACTGGAAGAAAGTTTACGGGGCAGGCCGGGCAGGCAAAGGGCGTAAAGGAAGAAAGAAGTTTTTTCATTTGCCGAGGAACTGACTGGACTTATCTCACTGAAGGCTGAAGGTTTAAGACCGAAGGTGCAAAGCTTGAGGCTACAGGAGGGAGCATTACGCGTTTCTGACAACCTGATAGGGGACAGTCCCGAAGCCAGGGACAGTCCCCCTCCTGGCTGTAAGCCTCCGGGCAGGAAGCCGTGCCAAGCCATGATAAACCGCTTTTAACCCCAAAAAAGCCTGTGACAAACACATCAATTTTTTCAGTTGTCAGAAACGCGTAATGCTCCCCTACAGGACTGAAGCGGTAAATTGCCAGGAACCCCAAAGGAGGAGAGCTTGAATAAAAGGCAAGGTATTTTCAACTTGATCAAGAAGCTTTTTTTAGGACAAAAGGAACTGTGGAAAGCCTTCTGGGTAGGGGGTTTCGTAATTTTTCTACTTCAGATACCTGGAATTTATGCAGTCAAGCTGGAGCTTCCTTTAATCTGGTGGCTTGTTTATATTCCTTTAATAACTGCCGGACAAATCTGGTGGATAGTATCTGTCTGGGGTTGTTCAAATAATACTGACAGGCTTCTCTGGAAGTATCTGGCCAGATTGATTGTGGTTTATGTGGCAGTTAATCTGGTTGTTGGGTTTATAATGATGTTTTTTTAGTAACTTACCGTTTCAGTCTGTAGAAAAAAAGATTTTTTGTAATAGTTTAGCCCTTTTCTAAGGAAAGCAGGGAACAGGCACCCCAGCCCTTGTTTTTTGTTGATGTAAAACACAGACTTAATAAAACAAGGGCTGGGAGAGCCAGTCCCCCTCCGGGCTGTATGCCTCCGGGCAGGAAGCCGTGCCACATGCAAATGGCTAAACTGTTACGATTTTTTTAACCTTGAAAGAGCAATGATGCCCAAGATCCTTATTCTTCAGCCTTCAGTCTGAAAAGCAAGGTTATCGCCCAAACTTAACTATGAAAGTTTAGCATTGGCCACAAGGGCTGTCTTTCTTGCTGCCGAAGTTCTTAAGCTGCCTGATAGTATATACTTATTTATCCCGAACAGAAAGTGCAGGCTCATCCCCGCCAGATTTTTACTGCAAATGAAAAAATAATCTCCATAAGTATTTGTTTTTATTTGATTATGCTCCCTGACTTCTGCGACTGAAAAAAGTTATATGGCAGTCAATTCAGCAATGGTTTGCGGCCTTCTTTTTTTGGTTGTTTAAGTTGGGGTTTTCTTTTATGCTTCAACATTCCGGTTGAAGGATCAGGTAGCTATTCTACCTGATGAAAATGGAAGTTATGAGAGTTAATTGTTACCAAAAATTATAAAAGGATATTACTTTGGGTCTGGTTAATATTGATGATTTGCGTCCAGGCATGGTGCTCAGCCATGATCTTACAACTCCTGACGGGCGTTTTCTTATCCCCATGGGAACAGAATTGAACCAGGGGCATATTAAGACTTGTAAGGCCTGGGGAGTGACTCAGGCAGGGGTTCAGGGGCAGGATCAAAGCACTCTCAATGCAGCCAAGATGGCATCCATTGCTCCGGAAGTACTTAAACAGAGCAAAAAACTGATCAAGCCCTATGTTCGGCGGGAAGTTCTTGATAACAAGGTAATGGTTGAGATAGTCAGAATCGCTGTGGAGCAACTGGCCCTGAATATCCAGTCTGGCCAATATGAATCCAGCAATCAGGATACAGGGGTTTTTGTAGATTGCAATAATATTGCGCCAGGTACAAATCCAGTTGAACTTTCAGCCCTGAGGATGGTGCGGGAACAAACTGAACTTATTTCTTTGCCTGATATTTTCTATCGGATTTTAGAAGTGCTGGAATCACCTTTCAGCTCTGCCAAGCATGTAGCTGATGTTGTCAGTAAGGACAGCAGTCTTTCGGCCAAGCTATTGCGTCTGGTAAACAGCGCGTTTTATGGCTTTCCATCCAAGATTGATTCCATCAGCAGGGCAGTGGCAATTCTGGGCACAAAAGAGTTAACCTCGCTGGCCATGGGCATTGCTCTTATTAAGGTTTTTGAGGGTATACCCCAATCAGTAATTAATATGGAAAAATTCTGGAGACACAGCATAAGCTGTGGAGTGTATTCCAGCTTGATTTATACCCGGATGATGGGGCAATCTGAAGAAAGATTTTTTGTAGCAGGCTTGATTCATGATATCGGCCGACTTATTATGCTCAAATCTGAACCAGAGCTTTGCATGTCAGCAATTTGTCATGCTCGAAACAAAAAAATCCCTTTGCATAGAGCAGAGCAGGAAGTAATTGGGTTTGACCATGCGCTCATGGGGGGGACCCTCTGCCGAGAGTGGAAAATGCCTGTGGGGCTGGAAAAAATGGTTCGGTATCATCATGAACCGGTAAAAGCCAGAAATATTTCTGAGGCAAGTACAGTTTATCTCGCTAATATAATTAGCATGGTAATGAATCCGGGTATGGTTTATGAAGGTTTTTTTCCTGCTTTATGTGAGAAATCATGGGAAAGCTTGAGATTAGATCGAAGCGATTTGGGGCCCATTGTCAAACAGGCTGAAAAAAGTGTTTCTGAAATTGTAGAGATTTTTCTAGGGAGGCAGGTCAGGACATGATCCATAGAAATGTTGATATTGAAGCCCTTGAAGAAGAAAATAAATTTTTACGAGATGAAAGGCGTAAATCAGTTGAAGCTCTTGAAATGGCATCCAATCTCGGTCGTTTTGATGTGGGTTCTAATAGTAGCATCAATGTTGATTTTATCCTCAATGAAACATCCCAGAAGCTTAAAACCCTGATCCGCTTTAAATCAATCTGTTTTTATCTTGTTGATGAAAAGGATCATTCCTTTTATCCTGCCATGTGCGACAATATCCACTATAAAAGCTTTATAGAAGATGAGATCAGCCGTTTCATTGATGATCATACTTTCGCATGGGTCCTGAGAAGAGGCCGAGAAGTTGTTTTGAAAACAAGTGATAATTCTCAAATGCTGCTTTTACGTCCCATGACCACACCTTCCCGGGTCCGCGGTATGTTTGTCGGAGTGCTTGATCAGGATAAGGAAGAGATATCTGACACAGATTATGCCCTGATTTCCATAGTAATCATGTCAAGCGCTTCTGCACTTGAGAGTATAGAAACTTATGACTACATGCGCTGTCTAAACAAACAACTGGAAGAACAGGCCCAGGAAACCGAGCGTATGTACAGAGATATTTTTGAAAACGCACCCATTGCCATTTTTCGGACAACGCCTGAAGGAAAATTTCTCAAGGTTAATCCCAAATACGCTGAAATAATCGGCTTTGATTCAGCTGAACAGATGGTGGAAAAAGTGCGTGATATTGCTGATGAACTTTATCTCAATCCTGAGGATCGTGATAATTATAAAAGCATCCTCAACAGCAAGGGGAACGTATTAAATTATGAAGTGCAGTTAAAGACAAGGCAGGGAAAGCCTTTCTGGGCTTCCATGAGTTCTCGAGCGGTTAAGAATTCAGAAGGCAGGATCATTTACTATGACGGCTTTATGGTCAATATCACAGAGCGTAAAGAAGCTCAAATAGCTCTTTTCAAGGCCAAGGAGGAAGCTGAGGCAGCAAGCAAAATAAAAAGTGAGTTTCTGGCCAATATGAGTCATGAACTGCGGACCCCCTTAAATGGCATGCTGGGAATGCTGCAATTACTGGAACATAGCGGTCTTGACTCAGAGCAGCAGGAGTTTGTGGATCTGGCCATTAAGGCAGGTCAGAGACTGACTGATCTTTTGAGCAATATTCTTGACCTTTGCAAAATTGAGAAAGGTATGGTAGTGATTGATGAGAAGCCATTGATGATCAGTTCTGTTTTTGAACATATAGCAGATACTTTCAGTGTTGCCTGTCAGGAAAAAGGCATAGCCTGTAACATATACGTAGATGAAAATATTCCTGCTTCACTAACAGGTGACGTAGTCAGGCTTAAAGGCATTCTATTTAATTTAGCTGGTAACGCTGTCAAGTTTACTGAAGAAGGAGAGGTGCGCTTAGAAGCCCATCTCATCAGGCAGGAAACAAGTGGTACCGTTCATGTACTTTTTATTGTCAAAGATACAGGTGTTGGTATATCCGATGATGTACAGAGTCAAATATTCGAACCTTTTATTCAGGCTGAAGGGTCATACACCAGAAAGTTTCAAGGGGCCGGCCTGGGACTTTCAGTTGTCAGGAGAATGGTGCATCTTATGAATGGAAAACTAAGCGTTGAAAGTCAAGAAGGTGCAGGCTCATCATTTTATTTTTCCGTGCCTCTAAAGTCTGCTGACGCTTTAACGCAAGACAGTGATGAACAAAGTCAGTGTATTGTTAAAGATCAAAGAAAGGTTGCCAAACGCATACTGATTGTTGAGGATGAAAGTACCAATCAATTTTTTGCCCAGAAAATGCTTGAAAAGTTAGGGTATAAGACTGCCACAGCAGACGACGGTACTACCGCCCTGGAAATTCTTGAAAAAGAACACTTTGATTGTATCCTCATGGATATTCAGCTCAAGCAAATGGACGGGGTGGAGGCTACAAGAATTATCAGAAACCATGATGGATCAAAGTACAATCCGCAAATCCCCATCATTGCTGTTACTTCATACGCCATGAAAGGTGATAAGGAAAAATTCATTGCAGCCGGCATGAACGAGTATCTGCCCAAGCCGCTCAGAACCAATGATCTGAAAGAGTTGCTGAAAAAGGTTCTTGCTTAGCTACTTGTAAGCTTTTCACTCGGGGGGAGCGGGACCGAATTTGTGAGTAACTTTAAGAGTCTGTCACTTTTCTGGAAATTGGGACAGCCCCCGCGAGGTACTATAAAAAAGAAGGATACTCCATTGGTTCCTGGAAGAAATTTGCTTCAATGGAAAAATTTTCACAGCGAGGGACAGTCCCTGTGCCAGGTGCAAAGTTCCCATCTTTGACGGAACTTTTTTCTGGCAAATGTGCATCACATCATAAGCAAAAATCGTGAAAATGTGAAAAATATAAGCGTTTGATTTTATTAGCAAAACGATTCCAGTTACTTGTAAGCTTTTCACCCGGGCGGACCGGGACCGAACGTGTGAGTAACTAAAAATCAGCCTTAGCGCGAGATTGCTTCGCTTCGCTCGCAACAAGGATTGCCGCGCTCGAAGACTCGCTCGCAATGACACCTGAGCTGTCAGGGAAGTGGTTGCTGAAAATCTGTCACCCGCAAGTGAGCCTAAGCGACCGAAGCAATCTGTATGGTAAAACCGTAATACTCTGAATTTATTACATATACGATTGTAGCTACTTGTAAACACCTGTTTTCATAAAATTGGTAAAATGTTACAAATAATCCACAGAATTCACGTCATCCAACACAGCAGAACAAAATAAGGTCTTAAATGAATTCCTTAGATGACTTAGACGACATCCTCCCAGTTAAATCCCGGCCAGGTAAAATCCTTCTTGTAGATGATGACGAAGATTTTCTTGATATTCACGAAAAGATACTCAAAAGTGAAGGACATAAAGTTCTCAGAGCAACAAACGGTTTAGAGTGCTGGATGATGATTCGTGAACATCACCCTGACCTGATCATTCTTGATGTTGAGCTTAAGGATACTGACGGCTTGAGTGTCTGCAAGGCTATCAGACAGGATCCAGAAGTTGGATCTGTGCATGTTTTGTTCGTTTCAGGAATTAAGAAAACACCTGAAGAAAGAGCTCAAGGCCTCAGATGTGGAGCTGATGGTTACATGACCAAGCCGGTTCACCCTGAAGAGTTTCTGGCCAGAGTAAGCTCCATTTTAAGGGTAGTGGAAACTGAAAAAGAACTTATCAAGCAACAGACCTCTATTGCCCGCAGTGAAAAAAAATTCAGAATGCTTTTTGAAAGCAACAATGATCCCATACTATGGGCAGACAGGGATGGGTATATTGTACGCAGCAACAAGGCTGCAGAGTATCTTTTCGGATACAGTTCAGGGGAGATACTTGGCATGCATCAAAGCCAGCTGCACCCCAGGGATAAGGCTGAATTTTACAAACAGATGTTTGAAAGTAATATCAGCAACAGTAATTATCTGAATGTTGAGGTAGAGGTTGTTACCAGAACTGGAGAAATAAGACAGGTCAATCTTATGTCCACAATTATTAATATTGAGGGCAAAGAAATTAATCAGGGAATATTTGTTGATATAACCGAGGAAAAAGCTTCCAGAAAAAAAATCGATCGTTTCAGGGCTGCTCTGGACAGCAGTGCGGACAGTTTTTTTATTATTGACCGTGAATCCATGCAATTTGTAGATGTCAATCAAATTGCCTGCGAGACCCTGGGCTATTCCAGAGCACAATTGTTGAGCATGGGACCTGCTGATATTATTCCTCAGCTTAACCTGAACGAATTGTCTGACATTTGTGATTCAGTCATAGAAGACACTCAGCAGGCCGGCATTCTCAAGACCCTGCATAGAAACTCCCAGGGTAAAACATTTCCTGTAGAAGTGCGTCTCAGAGCTTTTAATCAGGATGAAAAAAATCTTATTATATCGGTAGCCCGAGACATCACCAGCTATAAAAAAGCTGATGATGCGCTTAAGTATCGCCTTTCCCTTCAGCGCCTGCTTATGGATGTGTCAATGGTCTTTTTAACCGCACCCATTGACTATCTTGACCACGCCATTGAAGAAGCTCTTCTTCAGGTTGGAAAATTTACCCTCAGCGACCGTGTTTTTATTTTTTCTTATGATTTTGATTCAGAAGTTATGATTGGAAATTATGAATGGTTTTCCCCAGGTATGAAAAAATGGACACAGAAACAGCGTGTAGTACCCATGAAAGTGATGCCTGACCAGGTAGAGAAGCACCAGATGGGTGAGCCTTACTTTGTTTCAGATATAGATGATCTGAGTCAGGAAGATCCAGCCAGATCACTTCTGGAAAAACAGCAGATTAAGTCTCTGATTTCATTACCCTTGAAGGACTTTCAGGGCTGTTACGGTTTTGTGGGCTTTGCCACAGTGAAACACCATAAGAACTGGCTGCAACCAGAAATTGATCTTTTTTCTCTGCTGGCTGATCTTCTGGTAAACGCACGGCACAGAAAACTTCGCGAAGAAGATTTGCATAAAGCCAGGCTTAAGGCAGAAGAAGCTGCCCTTGCCAAAAGCCATTTTCTGGCCAATATGAGCCATGAAATAAGGACTCCCATGAATGGAGTCATGGGTATGACCGGACTTCTTCTGGATACTGAGCTGACAAGAGAACAGAGAAAATATGCTTCTATCATCAGTCGCAGTGCTGAGAATCTTTTGGCCATCATCAATGATATTCTTGATTTTTCCAAAATTGAAGCAAAGAAACTGCAACTCGAAGAGTTGCCATTCAATCTTGAAGTTCTGGTTGGCGATGTGTTTGAGATGCTGGTTTTTAAGGCGCAGGAAAAAGAAATAAAATTCGAGTATAATATTCATTCGGATGCTCCTTGTCATCTAATGGGGGATCCGGCAAGGCTCAGACAGATACTTATTAACCTTGTGGGTAATGCCATTAAGTTTACTGATCAAGGATCTGTTACCCTGACGGTTTCTACTCAACATAAGGACGCTGACGGAACAATTCTTCATTTTGCAGTTGCTGACACAGGAACTGGAATTCCTGATGCATCCCTGAAGGCATTATTTTCACCATTTACTCAGGTGGACGCATCCACAAGCAGGAAGTTTGGAGGAACTGGTCTGGGACTGGCCATCTCCAAGGAACTGGCTGAGATGATGGGCGGCAGTGTCGGTGTTTCCAGCATAGAAGGAGAGGGCTCAACTTTCTGGTTTACCGCAGAATTTTTAATATGTACACAGGATCTGACTCAGTCCCACCAGGAGCAGAACAACAAGAGCTTCACGCATTCTGATCAGATTGACGCTGGATTGGAGAACTTGAGGATCTTACTTGTTGAGGATAATCCCACCAATCAGATTGTGGCACAGTCTATTCTAAATAAGCTTGGATTCAATAAGACATCACTGGCATCCAATGGACTGCAGGCATTAAAGATTTTGTCAGAAAAGTCTTTTGATCTTGTTTTAATGGACTGTCAGATGCCTGAGATGGACGGATTAGAAGCTACCCGGCAAATTCGTCAAGCACGCTATAATGTCCTGAATCCCGAGGTACCCATTATTGCTATGACTGCTCATGCAATGAAAGGAGACCGTGAGATGTGTCTAAATGCCGGTATGAATGATTATATCTCAAAACCAATCCGTCCCGATTCTCTTAACAGGGCAATCATGCAAATTCTTTTGAGCCATGGGAATTCTCAGTCATGTGACCATAATTCTGAAGTTAAGAAAGATGCCCCATTTGATGTGGATTCTGATTCCTGCTCAGAGGTCGTGTTTGACAAAAATGACTTTTTGGAAAGGGTTGTTCACGATCAGGATTTGATGAATGTTGTTCTAGATCAGTTTTTCATTGAAATACCAGCCAAAATAGCAAATTTAGAGAAATGTGTAAGCTCAGGACTTACCGACGATGCCTGTAAAATCGCTCATGCCATAAAAGGAGTAGCTGCTAACGTTTCTGCTCTTTTATTAAAAAAACAGGCAGCAAGAATGGAAATGGCTGCCAGGGCACAAAATATCGATATGATGGTAGAAGTTATGCAGGCCATGGAAGAGGAATACCAGAAGTTTTTAGATGAAGTCAGCAAGGTGAGGTGAACCTGCATCCAGGCCTGTGGTGTAATGGAGAACAGATGCAGGCTCATGAGGCACTTTGGCTTTTGAGCAGCATCAAAGTGAAGATTCAATTTCACAGACCCCTCTGGCGCAGGCCCGCATGGACCCAAAACAGGTTTCAACGTTATTGAAACCATGTCTTTTGAGCACCGAAGCAGCTATTATTGCCCGCATGCCGCTCCCGCAGAAGGTTGTGATGATTTGCTGCTTATCAAGTTCGTTGATCCTCTTTTCCAGATCCCCTATAAATATGTGCGTAGATCCAGGAAGGTGTTCTTTCTGGTACTCTTCTTCAGTTCGGATATCCAGAAGGGTGAAACTGAATCCACTGCTGATCCTGGTCTGAATATCTCCAGCATACACCGCCTTGATGCCCGCAAAATCCTTCCCGCTGATTGTCCATTCATGCATGCCTTCATAAAGATAGCCCTGAATATCATCAAAACCGATGCGTTTGAGGTAAGTAACAGCCAGCATTGCCTGCTCATAACTTTCAGCCACCAGCCCCAAAGGATAATCATATGAAATAAACCAGCCTGTGTATAAGGGAAGCATTGTCAAAGGCAGGGAAAAGCTCCCGGGAATAAAGGCTCCTGCAAATGCTTCAGGGCTTCTAATGTCCACAATTTGAAGTCCGGATTGTACAGCATGGCTTAGTTCGTCAGGTGTAAGCGGTAAAAGGGAAAAAGAAGAGCCGATAGCAGGTGGACCGCTTAGATTGTACTCTTCCATTTTCAAAAAATATGGAGGTTTGGAATGTTTTTCTTTCAGCTTGGCCTGAATAAAATTTTCACGTTGAGTAAGCTGGAGCATGGGATTGGTCAGACGTTCGTATCCAATGGTGGAAAATTCCCGGTCAGCCATTCCTGAGCCGCATACAGAACCTGCTCCGTGAGCAGGGTAGATAATTACGTGATCGCCCAAAGGCAGAATTTTATTGAACAGGCTGTCGTACAAAAGTCCGGCAGTTTCTTTTTCCTGGCCTGGAAAAAAATCAGTCCTGCCCACATCGCCGATAAAAAGGGCATCTCCTGTAAATACTGCAACTGGCTCCAAACCGAAATCTTTGTCATAAAGGACAATAGAAATGCTTTCAAAAGTGTGGCCGGGAGTTTTAAGAATCTTCAGGATTATACTGCCCAGTTCAAATGTTTGGCCTTCCCTGACCGGTTTACCGTAGGCAAAAGGTAGCTCCTCACCGTGAAATATTTGTGCGCCTGTGATGTCAGCCAGCTCAACCGATCCGATGACATAATCTTCATTACGGTGAGTTTCAAAAATGTGTGTTATCTTAGTGCCTTTTTCATGCGCTATATCGAGATAAATCTGAATATCCCTTCTGGGATCAATGACAGCTGCCATAGATTGATGACCAATTAGATAAGATAAATGGGACAGACCCTGGGATGTTATTTTTTCCAGAAACATAGTTTTGCTCTCTTTTGTTTATATAATACCTGTAAAGAAAAAAATATCGTGGAAAATCCTGAATTGATTGCACTTCCACAGACTGTAAATGTTCAGAGGTGCCTGCCACCTGACTGAGTGGTAAAAAAATTACTATCCACAGTAATTTTTTTATAAAAGTTCAGACCTGTCTAAGGAAAACAGGGCATGTATTATTTTTTCCTGGTTGTTTTTTCTTTTGCTTCTGTCTTGTCTGCTTTCTCTTCCTTTTCTGGCCTGGCTGGCTTGGATTGTTTGGTTGACTGGGCCGGTTTGGGAACCAGTTTGATCTGAGGAATAAGCACTTTGCTTACAAAAAGTACTTCTTCAACTTCCTTGAAGTCATCCCAGCCTGGATTTTGATGATCAAATGAATCAGGTGCTTCCTCAATGGTTCCGTCATTTTTCCTGAACAGGTACATCCTTTCTCTCCTTGTCTTAAACCCTGTAAAAATTTCAATAATCCAACCCTGACTGATATATTCCTGAAGCTGTTCTTCAGAAAAATATTCGCAAGGAAACTGTTTGCATGTCCGAGCACATCTTAAGGGGGTAGTGTAGTAACTGCCTGAAATGCTGTGCTGTCTGGTGCAGTAAATATTCTGGTACATTCAGACCTCAGTCACCCACCAGGACTTCTACTTCTCCTTGCTGAATGGTTTGTCCATTGTATCTGATCCAGGGACTTCTGATTTTGCTGATAATTTGTTCGCCTGGTAGCAGTTCGTGGGTCAGGGTAAATTCTGCGTTGATATCCATATCTTCGCTATAAGGTTTATCCATTAAATCTACAATTTCATATCCTTTCTGCTTGAAAGTGCTCCACATTCTTCTGAGGGACACCTTCAGTTTGTCAAAGGCCTCGGAGTCTTCAGCGTACATTTTTTTTCTCTTCATTATCTGAAATATTTCCTCTCCCATGACAATGGCCAGGGTATGGTCCTGCTCCTGATGGTGAACAGTTTCTGTGGAAGTGTTGTCTGTCTCTGTGCCTGGTAAAAGAGGAATCTGTTTTTCCAGAAGTTCAACCATTTTTGTGTCCAGTATCGCGCCCTGATCATCCATCTGCCTGCGTAATTTCTGCTGATCATCCATAATTTGGTGATGAACTCTGCTTAGTTTACGTCTCGAAGTTAATCCAAAAACAATACCAAATAACGCCAGAAAAAAAGCTGCCGACAAAGCACCGGCCACCTGAACTTCCCGTGTTCCAAGATACTTTTCGATCTCAAGAATTATGGCTTCTGTTCTTTGGACACTTTCCATAACTCCCTGATCAGTAAATATGATCTGATCTTCAAGCTCTTCAAGCTGAGCTTGAAGATTATTTTCTAAAGATCTGATTGTATTAATCTGTTCCTCAACTATCTGGTTGAGCATGGTGGAAAGCTGGCTTACTTTGGCATCAGTGTCCTCTATCTCTCTGGAAAAGCTTTGCAGCCTGCTCTCAAGATCGTCATGATTACTTAATTCATCCAGCTTAGACTGGTGCAGGTTCAGAGTTTCAATAATTGCAGGAAGCTGTTCTGAAACGGAGCCCAGTTCAGTCTCAAAAGTCTTGAAATCCTGGGAAAACATTTCATGCAAAGTGTTTCGAAGTTCCTGCTGCTGGTCCGTCAAAGAGGAAGACAGCCTTTCAAGAGTCTCTTCCAGCTCATTTAGACTTGACTGTATAGATGATATTTCCTGCCTGTGACCGGAAATGGAAGATTCCAATGATTCATTTTTTTGATTAATAATGTCAAGGTACTCTCTAAGAAGGGTCTGCTCTTGAGAAAGCACTCTTTCGACTTCTGCAAGCTCTCTTAATATCTGTTGCCTGACATTTTGAATTTCCTCTTCCATGTTCATTAATCTTGTGGCCTGCCTGTCAATGAGGCTGGTACTGGATCTGGAAATTTCCCGCATTTCTATCTCAATTTCAGCCATTTGTTCACGCAGCGCATCAATTTCAGTGGCATTTGCCAATGAAAAAGAGGTAATTAGTGACAGAGCTAATGATAAAATGAAGACTATTTTCATGATCTATTCTCAATAGGGTATTCTATGACAGTTAAAAGCACCTAAGCAGCTTCAAGCTAAAGGAGGCTTTCATCCTTCTATTCAAAATCAAGTTTCAAGGCAATAAAAAAGATTGCTATTGCCAGCACTGGAGAGTATAAATTTCAGCCTTCTTTATTACTGAAGTGGGGTTTATACAATCTTTACCCAGAAGCTCCTCACCCGGGCGGACCGGGACCGAACCTTTGAGTAACTTTACGAGTCTGTCACTTTTCTGGAAATTGGGACAGTCCCCGCGAGGTGCTATAAAAAAGATTGATGCTGCATTGGAGCCTGGGAACAAGAAAAACAGCCTTAGCGAGTTAGAGATTGCCGCGCTCGAAGACTCGCTCGCAATGACACCTGAACTGTCAGGGATGTAGTTGCTGCAAACCTGTCACCCACGAGGGAGCCTGAGCGACCGAAGCAATCTGTATGGTAAAACCATAATGACCTGATTTTATTGCCAATATGATTATAGTCACTCAGAAGGACAATCTCACCAAACAAATATTGTTGCAGAGTTAAAACACATAGCCTGCCACCCATAATAAACATTTTACCCATTGAGCTTGTAATGAAACACTTAAAAACAAACCAAAACATTAGAAACATCGCTATTATTGCCCACGTTGATCATGGCAAAACCACCCTTGTGGATGCCATGTTCAAACAAAGCGGGGTATTTCGCGAAGGCCTTGAAGTTGAGGAACGAGTTATGGACTCCATGGATCTTGAGCGCGAGCGCGGGATTACAATTGCAGCCAAAAATTGTGCTGTTATGTGGAAAGGCACCAAGATTAATATCATTGATACCCCTGGTCACGCTGATTTCGGCGGTGAGGTGGAAAGATCATTATCCATGGCTGACGGTGCTGTCCTGCTCGTGGATTCCTCTGAAGGTCCTTTGCCCCAGACCAGATTTGTCCTGAAGAAGACCATGGAAGCAGGCTTGAAGATAATAGTTGTTATCAACAAGATTGATCGCAAGGACGCACGTTCTGAACAGGTTCTGGACGAAGTCTATGACTTGTTTATTGATCTTGATGCCACCGATGAACAGTTGGACTTTCCAGTAATTTATGCTGTGGCAGTACAAGGCATAGCCAAAAAATCTCTTGAAGATGACAGTAACAGTCTGGATGTTTTATTTGATGCTATACTGGAAACTGTGCCGCCGCCATCTTATGACCCTGAAAAACCTTTTCAGATGCTGGTTTCTGACCTTGGATACTCAGACTACCTTGGACGTCTTGCCATTGGACGTATTTTTAATGGCAAGGCCAGACAGAGTGATCAACTGGTACGCTTAGGCCCGGATGATCAACAGGATCTGCTGCGGGTAACCAAACTGCAGACCTATGTAGGTCTTGAACTTAAAGAGATAAATGAACTTCTGGCCGGAGACATAGCAGTCATATCAGGAATTGAGGATGTTCATATTGGAGATACCATCTGCACAAGAGATAAGCCTGTTGCCTTAAAGCGAATTACAGTTGACGAACCTACCGTTGCCATGCGTTTTTCCATCAATACCTCCCCCATGGCCGGCAAAGAGGGTAAGCATGTCCAGTCCAGAAAAATATGGGAAAGGCTTTGTAAAGAGACTTTGAGCAATGTTGCTATTCAGGTTGAGGAGACTGTCGAAAAGGACAGTTTTCTTGTCAAGGGCAGGGGAGAGTTTCAAATGGCTATTCTCATAGAAACAATGCGCAGGGAGGGTTATGAACTGAGCGTTGGACGGCCGCAGGTTATTTTTAAAACTAAAAATGGCAGAAAACACGAACCTATTGAGCACCTGTTCATTGATTGTGATGAGGCCTTTATGGGCGTGGTCACTGAGAAACTTTCTCTGCGCAAGGGTAGAATGACCAACCTGGTCAACCATGATACCGGGCGCATCAGAATAGAGTTCACCATTCCAGCCAGAGGACTTATTGGATATAGAGACGAGTTTTTGACCGATACCAGAGGCACTGGCATCATGAATTCATATTTTATGGGCTATCAGGAATACAGGGGTGACTTTGCTTCGAGGTTTATGGGGTCACTTGTGGCTGACAGGCCCGGTCTTGCTGTGCCTTATGCCTTATCCAACCTTAAAGCCAGAGGAAATCTGTTTATCTCGCCGGGAGAGGCTGTTTACGAAGGCATGATAGTAGGGGAGCATAACAGAGAAAATGATCTTAATGTCAATGTCTGCAAGGAAAAAAAGTTGAGTAATGTCAGGGCAGCTGGCAAGGATGATGCTATTGTTTTACCGCCGATCCTGCCCATGACTCTTGAACGGGCTCTGCATTTTATCAGGGAAGACGAACTCGTGGAAGTTACTCCCAAGTCTATCAGACTCAGGAAAGCAGAACTGTCAGCCTCTGTCCGGCATAGTTCCAGGCCCAAGGACTAAAGCGGGCTTTTCCATAACTGGAGCATTACGCGTTTCTGAAAACTTTAAATTTGAGTTGTATGTCATAGCCATTTGGGGTTAAAAACTCGATTGTTACGGCTTGGCACGGCTTCCTGCCCGGAGGCTTACAGCCCGGAGGGGGACTGTCCCTGGCTTCGGGACTGTCCTCAATTGACTTTTCAGAAACGCGTAAAGCTCCCTTCATAACTCGGTAAGCCGGCTATCTGTCAATTGTTAACCCTGCAGCTACAATTACGCCAAAAACAGATAAATGATAACAGATGGTAGCCATTTACACCCTGAACATTTCTGATCTTAACTTAGATCAGAGCTTTTCAGCCATTATTCACCCCTCACGTCTTGAGACTGCATCAAGATTCAAATTTGCCGGTGACAAAGCAAGATGTATTGGAGCGGGGATTTTGTTGAGCATCGCTGTATATGAATCTGCCCTGAAAATTTCCTTGCCCCCTGAAGAGGGTCAGTTACCCCATGGAAAGCCTTATCTTCTTGAAGCACCAGGCTTTCATTATAACATTTCTCATTCCAGAGACTGGGTTGTGTGTGCTGTGAGTGATAAGCCTGTCGGAATTGACATTGAACATTCGGATAGAGACGCGGGGCTGGTGGCAGGCAGATATTTTTCACACGAGGAAAATGAGTATATTGCTTCCCTGCCTAGCTCAGAACATTACGGCGCAATAATGGAGTTATGGGTTCTAAGAGAGAGTTACCTCAAGGCAACAGGGCAGGGACTTGCTTTTTCTTTAAAGGATATTGCTGTTAGATTTGATCCTGGTCCATATATAGTCCAATGCGGAAAAAAAACAGATTACAGCATGGCACTGTGCCGGATGCCTGATGAACGCTACAAACTGGGGCTGGCGGTATGTAAGGGGCCTGAACCACTTACTTATGTGTTTAGACAGGTCTGTGGGCGTACATTAATGGTTTTGCGAGATTCGTAAGTGTCTCATCCCGGGTTTATACCTACATATCCCGCACCCAGAACTCCTCATTAACCAGCCATTGATAATTTGATGCTGTGGGATTCTTAGTAAAAAACAGTACTTTTGTGCCTTTATCTTCCAGAGTGTCAGATCTGTATTTCTGATGATAGACTGCCATAATCTGTTCTGGTTTATAGGGATGTATGAGAAATACGGGTTTGGCAACTTCCAGAGCAATAAAGTCGGTACGGCTGAACAGTTCCTGTTTTTGCAGATAGGCCTGGTGATGATCAAAAATAACCGGCTGACTGAGATGCATATAGTGCTGAATCACCTCATCAGCATAGATTTCAAAAAGATCATCTATCTCCATACTTTCCCAGGTATGAATAAACTGATAGAAACTGTGGTTCATTCTGTTTCTGACATCTCCATAATCAGGTTGGAACACTTGCGTGGCAGAGGTTGCAAGCACAGGTGCTGCATTTCTTACAATATATTCTTCCAGGTGACTGAAAAAAGCGGACAGAGTTATTGAAGGCTCATCCAGCAGGTGGGCCTGATGATCAAAAACATAGGGTCCTGTATCAGGATCATTGCCAGTCAGGAAAAGTCCTGGACCATAATGCCAGTCATAATCAACAGTATGAAACAGCAAAAGTCCCTGATCCGTCCCTTTCCATATTTGTGCCATGCCCTGGTCAATGAGAACCCGGATAAATTCAGCTCCCGAGGATACATGCAGTGCTTCAGGCGGAGGTTGGTCAATCTTGATTTGTCTGATTTTTATGTCTTCCTGGTCTGAAACCTTTTGAGCCGACACTTCATTGTCATGCCTCTGGTCATGTGTCTGGTCATGTGTCTGAGTCTGGCCAGGCATATCACCAGCATTTTGATTTCCTTGCTCAGTCAGATGCTGAGTGGGCAAAGCCGGTGTATTTCTGGTGAACAAATCCGGGTCAGGTCCTGGCCTGCTTTTCAGGAATATAAAGATGCCAGTGAACAAAATGATCAGAAAAACCGCAGCAGCCTTGATGTATACCCTGGTCAAACCGTTAAAACCCTGAGCATGTTTTTTTTTGCTTTGCCCTTCAATGGCCTGCTTGAAAATATCTAAATTGATTGTATGCGAATTATTGTCCAGGGCAGCAGCCATAGTTCGCCTGCATATGGCATTTATGGTCCCCGGAATACCCTGACTGATTTTATAAACAGCCAACAGAGCTTTTGGGGTAAACTTGACCTTTCTGTCTCTGGGATTGATGGAAGAAACCTTGACTCTATGGGCAATGTACTGGACCACTTCATTTCTACTCAAAGCATTGAGTCGGTAATCGCCTTTGATTCGATCAGTCAAAGATTTGAGTTCTGTTTTGCCGAGCAACCCTTGGCATTGCGGTCTGCCGGCAAGCACTATCTGCAATACTTTTTCATTATCTGCTTCAAGATCGGTAAAACTTTTCAGTTCTTTAAGCGTATCATCCGGCATGTCATGCAGATTATCGATAAAAATGATAACTCGTTCATTTCTAATGGCTCTATCCATCAAAAAAACATGAAGCTTGCGCAGCATGATACCCATAGGCACATTATCTTTAATGTCAGGATATACGCCAAAATGCTCGAGAAGTGTTTCCAGCAGATCTCGCGGGGTGAGTTGTGAATCAGAAATGAAACAGGTGTAATGATTAAGGCTGATTTTGTTTTGAATGGCCTTTAGAAGCAGAGTTTTGCCTGTGCCTTCCTGGCCCGTAAGCAAAACAAATCCGTTGGCGCTGCAAATGTTTTTCCAGATATTCTTCAAGGTTTGCTTGAAGTTTTCTCCAGGAAAAAGAATTTTGGGATCTGGGCTGCTCTCAAAAGGATGTTCTTTGAGATGAAAGAATTTCAGCAGTTGCATTTAGTAACTTACCGTTTCAATCCTGTAGAAAAAAACAAGAAATTTATTCAAACTTAAAAGAGCAATGATGCCCAAGATCATTATTCTTCAGCCTTCAGCCTTCAGCCTGAGAAGTAAGGTTATCGCCCAAACTTAACTATTCATTCTTGTTTAAATTGGGTTGCAGGCACAGCCCGCATTAGGTGAGGGTAATCTTGATCAGATTTAACCGTCCGCATTACAACTCAAAAGAAACTCTTTAACAATCCTTGCTGCTGTTTCAGCGTCATCCATGGTGATAGCTTCATCAGGATGATGACTGACTCCTTTTTTACATCTGACAAAAAGCATACCTACATCCGTCAGGTAGGACATGGCCAGTCCGTCATGGCCTGCACCGCTGAAAAGGTAACGCGGTGAGATTCCAAAAGATGAAAATGCCCGGGCCAGGCCTTTCTGAATTTTTGGAGAACATTCAACCCCGTCCTGAGCATAGGTCATCTGGTGTTCTAAGCCCAGGTTGAGTTCTTTGGCATGTTCCTGAATGGTGGCAAAAATTTGCTCCCTGCTCCTGGCTCGAAGCTTTGAATCAGGAGAGCGCAACTCTATGGTGAGATTGACCAGAGCAGGGACTACATTGACAGCATTGGGGCTGACACTCAAAGAGCCTACAACACCTACCAGTGAGTCAGTCATTTTACATGTCTGGTCAACAGTGGAGACGATTCTGGCTGCCCCAACCAGAGCATCCTTTCTCATATTCATGGGAATTGTTCCGGCATGTCCTGCTTCACCATGAACAATCACGCTATGCCTTTCAATGCCTGTAATGGCGGATACAATTCCAACAGGCAGATCTTCATTTTCCAGAACAGGTCCCTGTTCAATATGAACTTCCAGATACCCGGCCATGTCCTCAGGGTTGCGGGCCAGAGCAGGAATCTGTTCAGGATTTCCGCCTATGTCAAGCAAAGCCTGCTCTAAAGTTACGCCGTCCTTGTCCTTAAGCTGCAAGTTGCGCATGTCAAATTTACCAGCAAGAGGTGAACTGCCTGTCAGGGTGCTGGGAAAGCGGACACCTTCTTCATCACTAAAGGCAATCAGCTCAACATTGCAGGGCAGGACAGCTTTTTGGGCATTTAGTTCCGCAAGTGCTACGAGAGGAACAACTATGCCCAGCATTCCGTCGTATTTGCCTCCCTGTACAACAGTATCCTGATGTGAACCAAGAATCAGTGTCTTTTTGCTAAGACCTTCTATGGGATAACGGCCAATTAAATTTCCTGCAGCGTCAAGCCTGGTTTCAAGCCCTGCCTGCTGCATCCATTGTTTTAGTTTGGGAAGCAGTGCTTTATGTTGGGGTGAACCAAGCACCCTTGTCACTCCCGGACCAGGCAGGGAGAAGGTTGCTGCTTCTTCAAGAATATCAAATATTTGTTGTCCACTAATTTTCATATGTTTTCCTTATCATTTGCAATTATATCCGGGGCAACCAGCGTAGCTGCCAAAGGCATGGCCGGTTCAAGCATAACCTTCTTCTTGTCGGGTTCAGCAATAGTGGGGACCCAGGCAATAAATTCCTGAAATGATGTACACTGAGTCTTTTCATATATGCTTAGAAGCTGTTGACAGCAGTTATAATCCGCCCAGTCTACCCGTAAATCAAAGGGAGGGCGATCAAAATATGATACTTTTACTGCACAACTATGAGTTCCTCTATAGTCTCCACCAGCTTTTTCTCCAGCCATGAGAGAATTGATAAGCCTTAAATGCAGCTCCTGGCTCTCATCACCGAGAAAAGCTGCCTCCATGGCCTCAATAATGTCTTTACCTGCGAGCATATTACCGGCAATGGCATAGTCCTGCCGGCAAACATGAATTTTAAAATCTTTATTGGCATGACCGGTATGTCCGGCAGTATTGCCCAGTGTATCACAGACAATAAATTGTCTCTGGGAACTTCCATTATCCTCATTAACCAGTATTTCCATGACCTTGTTGGCATCATGACCCTGCATAAGCAGGGCAAGACCTTTTTCCCCAGATATCCAGTTGGTAAACAGACCCTGGGTAGCTATAGCACCGGCACCAAATCTGGTATGAGTCACAAAGCCGCCCACTGCAGCCAGGCCTGTGGCTGTAGCTGCACCCATGGCCCCTGAAACAGGATCTGTAGCAACTATGGAATATGTCATCAGAGAAAATTATCCGGAACAAAGCTTTATGTCAAACATGATGGAAAACTTGATAGCATATAATCCTGAGTCACCAGGTCTAAATTACCTGCTTGAGAATGCCGGAACTGGTTGTTACTTTTGTTCGTAAAACAAAAGACACATTCCGGCCCCCACTTGATCATTATTCTATTACCCTTTTTTATGCAAAGTGCTCAAAAGACTTAAATTGTCTTCAGTGCACAGATTCGTTAATTAATTATCTTAATTGACGAAATGATGATAAAAATGTAATGAAACTTTTAAACTTTTATGAGTGCTTTTTTCTTAGAACCTATAGCTGAAAAAAGGGGAAATTATGAAAAAATCCTGGTATTTTTTGTTGGTTTTTTTTGTTCTGCTGAGTTTCATTTCATTTAAAACCGCCTGGTCAGCCACGCCACCCAATGTTCTGGTGGTGGGGCAGATTGCTGAACCACAATCTCTGGACCCGCACGGGGTTACCGCTGTTAATGATTTTCGGATACTTATGAATATCTATGACGGTCTGGTTCGCTATGAAGACGGCTCTCTTGAAGTGGAACCCGCTCTTGCCGAATCCTGGACCATCAGCGATGACGGACTTGAGTATGTTTTTCAGCTGAGGCAGGGAATAAGCTTTCACGATGGTTCGGCTTTTAACGCTGAAGCTGTGGTTTTCAATTTTCAGAGAATGCTTGACGAAGACCATCCATATCACCATACAGGCCCTTTTCCACTGTCATTTTACTTCAGCCAGGTAGATTCTGTAGAGGCTCTGGATGATTATTCAGTAAAGTTCACCTTGTCCGAGCCTTTTGCTCCTCTACTTTCCAATCTTGCCTATCCCACAGGCCTCATTGTTTCTCCAGCTGCAGTTAAAGAGCACCAGGAGGATTTCGGTCGTCATCCATCAGGGACAGGGCCTTTCAGATTTGAAGAATGGCGTGCCAATACCAGAGTTGTGCTGGTTAGAAACAGCGATTACTGGGATGGAGTACCCTCATTGGAAGCGGTTGTTTTCAGGCCCATAACAGATGCCAATACCCGAGTGGCAGAGATGCTTTCCGGTGGTATTGACCTTATGGTAGAAGTTCCACCTGACAATGTCGGTCATTTCAAGGCTGATGCCAATTATCAGGTATTTGAGCAGGCCGGTCCTCATCTCTGGTTTCTTATTTTGAATATGAAAGAAGGTCCATTCAAGGATCAGCGTGTTCGTCAGGCTGTGAATTATGCCATAGACAAGGAGTCACTGGTGAGAGACGTACTTCAGGGCACTGCTGCTGTAGCTGCCGGACCAACTCCTCCCGCATTTGCGTGGGCTTATAATGATGCGCTGGAACCTTATCCTTACGATCCTGACAAGGCCAGAGCTTTACTGGCTGAAGCAGGTGCCGAGGGTGCTCAGCTTACATTCTATGTTACAGAAGGCGGGTCAGGCATGCTTGATCCATTGTCCATGGGAGCTGCCATTCAGGCTGATCTGGCTGAAGTTGGCCTCAGGGTCAGCATTGAGACCTACGAGTGGAACACTTTTCTGGGCAGGGTCAATCCCGGTCTTGAAGGCAAGGCAGACATGGCTCAAATGGCCTGGATGACCAATGATCCGGACACTCTTCCTTACCTTGCCCTGCGCACAGAAGCATGGCCTGAGCATGGGGGGTTTAATTCAGGATACTACAGCAATCCTGAGGTGGATGAACTTCTGGCCAGGGCCAGACAGAGCACTGATCAGGATGAAAGGGCTGAGCTGTATCGCAGGATGCAGGAAATAGTGTATGAAGATGCGCCCTGGGCTTTTGTAGCCAATTGGAAACAGAACGCTGTAGCATCCAGCAGGGTTGAAGGTTTTCGTCTGCAGCCATCCTTTTTCCTGCTTCTGCACGATGTAAGCAAAATGTAGACAGGGTGGGGTCTGCTTCCAGCATGCCAGTTTAAGCATAGCCGGCAAGATGCAGGATCCACAAACTCTGATCGCAACAACTAGTTTGTTGATTAAAAAATATGTACCATGTGCTAGATTGGTAATTGTTTAGACCTTTGGATCTTATGTGGGGACTGGCTCTTCCTGGACTTAATTTTCTCTGAAATGGGAAGCTTAAAACATGGGTTATTGCTCAAGTGGGTCCCGGAGTGCCTGTCCCCTGCTTTCCTTAAAAGCTCCTCACCCGGGCGGACCGGGACCGAACCTGTGAGTAACTGTCTTTAAAGTGGAGCCTGCATCCTGCAGGCTATTTAATTCCAGGCGGCTGGAAGCCGCCTCCACCTTGAAGAACAGTCCCATATTTGGAAATTGGGACAGTCCCCGCGAGGTACTTTAAAAAAGATTGATGCTACATTGGTTCCTGGAAGAGATTTTCTTTGATGACAAAATTTACACAGCGAGGGACAGTCCCTGTGCCTGGCGTAAAGCTCTCATCTTTGACGGAATTTTTCAGGCAATTGAGAATCAATCATATGTAAAAATCTTAAAATTGTAACAGTCTGATTTTATTAGTAAAATGTTTGTAGTTACTTGTAAGGGACGGCAATACCGCTGTCCCTGATGGACAACCAATCCTTTGGCAATACAAAATTTCAAGAAAAGCTCATGTCCACAAAAATCTGGCTCTATATCGGCAAAAGACTTCTGGCCACCATCCCGGTCATTTTAGGGCTGACAATTATTGTCTTTTTCATCATGGCCCTGATTCCAGGCGATCCAGCTACAGCAATTCTCGGGGCTTATGCCACACCGGAAAATGTAGCTCAGCTCAACCGGCAGCTCGGTCTGGATCAATCCCTTCCCAGGCAGTACATGACCTGGCTGACCAATATTTTTCAGGGAGACTTCGGTCGTTCCTACGCCCAGAACAGGCCTGTACTGGATATTGTTACTGAAAGGTTCAGCGCCACCTTGATCCTTGCGGGTACAGCGCTGATCATCTGTTCCATTATGGGGCTCCTGGCCGGCATTATTTCCGCCAGCCGCCAGTATGGTCTGGCTGACAAACTGATCACCGTCATAGTGCTCATTGGTATTTCCACTCCGGCGTTCTGGCTGGGACTGCTTTTGATTATTGTTTTTGCAGTGAATCTAAGCTGGCTTCCTGCAAGCGGCATGTATTCCATTTACGGAGGAGGGGATTTGCCGGATCTGCTTCGCCACCTGATTCTGCCGGCAGGAACTCTGGCCTTTATTGCCACCGGAGTTATTGCCAGGCTGACCAGATCCAGCATGCTTGAAGTGTTGCGTCAGGACTACATCCGCACTGCCAGGGCCAAAGGGCTTCGTGAAAGGCGGGTCATATACAGACACGCATTCAAGGCTGCATTGGTGAGCATTGTTCCGGTAATCGGTATCCAGGCCGGTTTTGTTCTCGGTGGAGCTGTTTATGTGGAAACAGTCTTTCAATGGCCGGGCATAGGCAGCATGCTGGTTAATGCCATATCTACCCGTGATCTGCTGCTGGTCCAGGGCGGGGTGCTTATTGTTGCGGTGGCTTATGTCTTTTTCAACCTCATTGCTGATGTTGTTCAATTTTTGCTGGATCCAAGGGTGACAGCATGAGTAGCCCTGTAACAGCATCACCTTCCAGAATTGCCTCCATTGTCATCATGTTCAGGATGCTTTTCCGCAACCGCCTGGCAGCCTTTGGTTTCATAGTGCTGACCATAGTTGTGGGTCTGGCTCTGATTACACCCCTGCTGCCTCTGGCAGATCCCAACAAGACTGCTCTGGCCAATCGTCTTCTGCCAATTTTTTCTCCTGGTCATTTACTTGGAACAGACCAGCTTGGAAGGGACATACTCTCAAGGATACTCTGGGGTACAAGGGTATCTCTTGCTGTGGGCATATCCGCAACTCTGGTGGCAGCTACCATTGGCACCCTGATAGGCATTATAGCCGGATATTTTGCCCATCGTATCGATACCTTTCTCATGCGCGGCATTGATATGCTCATGGCCTTTCCCTATATCCTGCTGGCCCTGGCCATTGTGGCAGTGCTGGGACCGGGACTTATGAATGCTCTCTACGCCATAGCCATAGTAAATATTCCCTTTTTTGCCAGAAACGTGCGCGGGGTTACAATCACCCTGCGCAACCGTGAGTTTGTAGATGCGGCCAGACTTTCAGGCAAAGGTGATGTAAGAATTATTGTTACTGAAATATTTCCCAATGTATTGCCGGTAATAGTTATTACCATGTCCACCACTGTGGGCTGGATGATCTTAGAAACAGCAGGCCTTTCCTTTCTCGGACTTGGCGCCCAGCCACCCCAGGCAGATCTTGGGTCCATGCTGGGAGAAGGGCGGCGCTTAATCATCACTGCTCCGCATGTGGCCACAATTCCCGGCTTAGTCATTTTTATCCTGGTTATGAGCATTAATCTGCTGGGAGATGGCATAAGAGACATGCTTGACCCCAGGCTCAAATCAGGAGCACTGCAAAAACCTGCCTTCAGAACCAGGGTTGCTCCAGAGGCAAAGACTGCATTTGCCGGTGAGCAGCAGGGACTTATTGATGTCCAGAAACTGCGAACTGAGTTTCACATTGGGCAGGAGCTGCATAAGGCGGTCAATGCTCCGAGTTTTCATATCAAACCAGGGGAGTGCCTTGGTATTATTGGTGAATCAGGTTCTGGAAAATCAGTTACTGCCATGTCTATTCTTGGTCTTGTGGCCTCGCCTCCTGGAATTATCACTTCTGGCCAGGTTAATTTTGAAGGTGACAATATTCTGGCAGTGCCGGATCATAAGCTCAGAAATCTAAGGGGTAACAGGATATCCTATATCTTCCAGGATCCATTATCCACCCTGCATCCCCAGTTTAAGGTGGGGGATCAGCTTGTTGAAGCCATGCGGGTACATCAGCCTCTTTCATATAACCAGGCCTGGAAAAAGGCGGTTTCCCTGCTTGAGCAGGTCAGGATTCCCAATGCCTCCCAAAGGGTCAATGTTTATCCTCATCAGCTTTCAGGGGGAATGCGCCAGCGAATCAGCATTGCCATGGCTCTGGCCAATGAACCTGATCTGATCGTTGCTGACGAGCCCACCACTGCTCTGGATGTTACTGTCCAGGCCCAGATACTCAAACTGCTTGACAGGCTGCGCAAGGAAAAAAATGCCAGCCTCATGTTCATTACTCACGATTTTGGGGTTGTGGCTCATATCTGCGACCGGGTTGCGGTCATGTATGCTGGAGAAATTGTGGAATCAGGTCCTGTGGATGAAATTCTGAATAATCCAGCCCATCCATACACCCAGCGCCTTATTGAGTGTGTTCCGGACGTAAGCCGCAAACAGGATAAGCTGACTGAAATCCCAGGCCTTCCTCCTCGAGTAAATGCTCTGCCCCCAGGGTGCAAGTTTGCCAAACGCTGCCACAAAGCTGATGATTCATGTCTAAGATCAGAAATTGAACTTAAAACCCTTTCTTCTGTTCACGAGGTAAAATGTCTGTATCCGGGGAGGGCGTCTTGAATAAACTGACAGTAAAATCTCTAATCAAGCAGTATGGTGGCGGAAGGACCCTGCTGGGCCGCAAACTTTCAGCTGTTCACGCTGTCAGGGGTATTGACTTTAAAGTGGACAAGGGAGAAATCCTGGGCATTGTAGGTGAGTCAGGGTGCGGAAAATCAACCCTGGCCAAAATGCTGGTAGGCTTAGAAGCGCCCACAAAAGGCAGCATTGAACTGGATGGAAAAGTTTTTGCCAGAACCGGTACAGTTCCAGACCGCAAAGCTCTGGCGAGAAGGATTCAGTATATTTTTCAGGATCCGCTAAGTTCTCTTAATCCTCGCAAAACCGTGGAACAGATTCTGGAAGCACCTCTTAAGTATCTGCTGGGAATGAATTCAGATCAGAGAAAAAAGCGCATGGAAGAACTTATGCGCAGTGTTAATCTGCGTCCTGAATTTTTGACTCGGTACCCCCATGAGTTTTCCGGAGGTCAGGCCCAGAGGATAGGAATAGCAAGAGCTCTGGCTCCAAATCCTGAACTGCTGATCCTGGATGAGCCGGTTTCAGCTCTGGATGTTTCTGTTCAGGCTCAAGTTTTGAATCTGCTCAAGGATTTGCGTGCTGAGTTCAACCTGACATATTTGTTTATCAGCCATGATCTGGGAGTGGTGCGCAATCTGTGCGACAGAGTGGCTGTAATGTATTTTGGCAAGTTTGTGGAGTATGGACCTACAGATGAAATTTTTGAAAAATGCCGTCATCCATATACCAGACTGCTTCTCGGCAGTGTGCCGGGCATTGGAACAGATTCTCTCAAGGGAGAGGAAGAAACTGCTGAACTTCCTGATCCTTACCATCCACCCAAAGGGTGTTCCTTTGCTCCAAGATGTTCCAGGGCAGATGATCAATGCCAAAAAGTTGATCCTTTACTTGAAGAAATTAGCAGCGAGCATCTTGCAGCCTGTTTTTTTCCCTATGAGTAACTACCGGTAAAAGCTTAATTAATCAGGAATTCTCATCCCTAAGAGGCAGGCCTGTCCAGAACCAGCTGCAGGTCTCTGATATGTCTGGTCCTGAATCCAGCCTGACAAATGCTCAAATAATACTGCCATGTTCTAAAAAAGGTTTCATCAAAGCCATGCTTTTCTATTTCCGGCCAGTTTTCCTGAAAGCGCTTTTGCCAGGCAGCCAGGGTAGGGGCATAATGCAGGCCAATGTCGCGAACACTTTTTACTGAGAGGGTTGTTTTGGCAGTTAACACTGAAGTGATCCTGTGCAGGGAAGGTAAAAGCCCCCCAGGAAAAATATATGTGCTGATCCAGTCCCTGGTCCTGCGATACTCCTGATATCTTTGATCAACTATGGTAATTGTCTGAATAAAAGCCTTGCCATCAGACCTCAAAAGCCTGTCAATGGTCTTGAAATAGTCCTTGTGATGCTTATGGCCTATTGCCTCCAGCATTTCAATAGAGACAATCTTGTCGAATTCTCCCTGCAGCTTTCGATAATCTTTTAGAATGACAGAGACCTTATTGCCCAGTCCCAGTTCCTTAATTTTATTTTCAAGAAATTTGTACTGGTTGTCAGAAATGGTTACTGCGCTAACCCGGCAACCGTATTTCTGTGCCGCAAACAGAGAAAAGCCCCCCCAACCGCAGCCCAGGTCAAGAACATGATCCTGAGGATGAAGGTTTAAATCCTCTGCAGCCATTTCCAGTTTTCTAATCTGAGCAGACTCTAAAGATTCATGTTTACAATCACGCAGATCTTTAAAAACTCCGCACGAATAATTCATGCCCTGATCAAGAAATCCTGAAAAAAGCTCATCAGATAAATCATAGTGGGCTCTGATATTTTTCCTGCTGCCTGAAACATTGTTGTCAGGGATTATTCTGCGGGTCATAAGAATGCTCCTGCGCAGAATACGCCCCAAAAAACCCCAGTTTTCCATATATGACATGTAATTCATGTTCAGGGCCAGTACTTCCAGAGTATCAGTCAGGTCTGGCGAACTCCATAATCCTGAGGTATAGGATTCGCCAAGTCCTACATCCTCTGATCTGGCTAATCTGGTAAAAAAGTCCCAGTCGTGGACATTGATGACTGCCTCAGGCCCTGGATGCACCCCACCGAACTTTAATACGCTCCTGTCAGGCAGAAGCAGGGATAAGGTCCCCTTTTTCATCTTTTTGAGATTGCGCAGAACCATGTTCATGGCTACCCGGTTTTTAAAGGAAGGTATATCATGCATGGTTCTGATGGTATGATTGCTGTGGGGTTCTGGTCTGGTATAAATTTGGAGTTTATGGACAAAATAAAGCTTCATGGCCTGACGCAGAATTCTTGGCCAGGTAAGGCGGGGCGAAAGGGGGCGACTCAGGCACGCAAGCATGATCCCGGCATCTGTCAAAGGCTTTGCTGGATAGCTTTGCGCCAGTCTTGCCCGTAGGGCAGGGCGATTATTCTTCATCAAAGTAACTGACAAGTCCAATCTTTCCCGGATATCTTCAAAGTTGAACAGGTACTCCCCTTTTAGGTCAAAAAAGGGAGAAACATGAAAATTTTTGTCAGTTTTAAACTTTGCTGGAAAATGACCTGGATTGATCTGCTGGTCCAGAATGTAGGTATGCTTGTCCCCAAAAGTATTGTTCACCTCAGCCATAGCAAGATCGAGCTTATCCTGCTTATTGAAAACAAAATAGAATGAAACCGGATTAAAGACTCTGCCAAGCAGTCTGGGGGCAGTGACAAGATAAACTCTGCTGCCTGGATCGCATTGTTTTCCTGTACTTGTTTTGATGTGCTGAAAAA
Organism: Desulfonatronovibrio magnus; assembly: GCF_000934755.1. NCBI lineage: Bacteria > Pseudomonadati > Thermodesulfobacteriota > Desulfovibrionia > Desulfovibrionales > Desulfonatronovibrionaceae > Desulfonatronovibrio > Desulfonatronovibrio magnus. The sequence goes on along the minus strand of NZ_JYNP01000017.1, from coordinate 73,904 downwards.
GTTTGGACTTTATGTTTTCAGGGGTTGCGCTGAGATAATCAATTTCAGACAGGGACAAAAGACTATTGCGGTTGACAGCAAAAAGAGCCAGGGACTGATCCAGGCGGCTTATTTCGTCCAGGTCCAGGATCAGACAGATAAAAGGGTATTCAAAGCTGTTTTCAACAGAAAAAGATCTATGGTGCGATACGCTGGCCAGGGCTATCCTTGAATTCAAATCCGCACCCCCAGCATTTGTGCTGCTTTTACCCCTGAAGCAATGGCATCCTCGTGAAATCCGTTGCCATGGTAGCTGCCGCAAAAATAAATGCCGCCCCGTCCCTGAAGTTGAGCCAGATCAGACTGAGAATTGACTGCCTGAGTAGTAAAGCAGGGATGAGTCATGTTCTGGTGATGGTTGATTCTGTCTCTTTTAACAGGGGTGCGTGGGTTTAGTGAAACCACATGGTTAAGAGATGCCTTAAAGTTCTGAAGCATATTCATCCAGTAATGCACATTGACCTTTTTGTGTTCCTTTTCAGGTTCTGCTATATAGTTCCAACAGGCCCAGGCCCTCTTGTTTGGGGGCAGAAAAGTTTCATCCGTGTGCAGAATGACCTCATTGGTTGTGTATTGCCAGAGAGAAAGAAGAGCTCTTTCCACATGGTCGGGCTGGTGTAAAAGGTTGAGAGCATCATCAGCGTGACAGGCAATTACTGCGGCCTTGTATTGAAATTTGCCTGAATCCAGATGCACTTCCGGACCGGAAGAGGTTCGGGTAATTGCTCGTACCGGTGTTGAAGTCAGCACCCGGCCGGAAAATTTCTTTTTGAAAGCTTTAACATAGGTATGACTGCCACCCTTGATATATTGCCACCTTGGTCTGTCACGTATTCCCAGAAGGCCATGATTGGCAAAAAAATCAGCAAAACGCTTCAGAGGAAACTTTTCCGCTCCTTCTTCCTCTGCAGACCAGATGGCTTTGATCATGGGCTCCAGATAACGTTCAAAAAGGACAGGATGGTAACCATGCATGGATACATATTTCCCAAGAGTTGTGTCCTGGATACTGCCTGCTTTCAGATCTTTTAGGATTGAGTGGTTGAACCTGGCAATGGACACCAGCATCTTCCAGAACCTGGGATTGATGATATTGGTGCGGCTGGCGAAAAGGGCGGACAGACTGTGACCCGAATAGGCAAAACCAGACCCTGGTTCACTATAGGAAAAGGACATGTCAGTGGATGCAGACTCAACATTTAATTCCTGAATCAGCCTGCAAAAGCAGGGGTAGTTGCGTTTGTTAAAGACAATAAAGCCCATATCCACAGGTATGGTGGAGCCGTTATCATCTGCCATCACAGTGACAACATGCCCTCCAATATCTGGCCCAGACTCATAAAGATCTACACTGTACTTTCTGGAAAGGTAGTGCGCAGCACTTATTCCAGCAGCGCCAGCGCCAATAACAGCAATGGAATTTTGTGTATGGGAATTTGTCATAACCTGCTCTTTTGTGTTTATTTACAAGGCCTTCCGGCCAGACATGAAGGCTATTCAAATGCTATGCATTTTTGTAACTGTTCAGCATAATTTATTCACAGGATTAAGCCTCTGTCCTGTTTGAGTTTTCGCATTGTTGCTTGTTTGACCGGCCTTGAGCCCGTTAGCCGGAATCATGGCTGAAACACCGTCTCCCGGCTACTGGAAAACATAATGATTATGGCTTACGGGCTCAAGCCGGGAGTTTGCAACAAAAGAAAATCAAATTGGGCAGAGGCTGCCAAGATAGTGAACAGTTACCATTATTTTTATCTTTTTTTGGGAAACCAGGGTATAAATGCACTCACCCGTTGTTGATAATCATTGTACTCAGGACGCCTTTGGCTGATATTTTGTTCAGTCATGGCTACTCCAGATACCTTTAGCAGCAAAAAGGTAATAATTAAAGGACTGATTATCGCCCACAAAGCATAAGGAGTTTGAAGGACCAGGAGATATAAACCCCACCACATCAGGCTTTCTCCAAAATAATTGGGATGACGCGAATATCCCCATAGCCCCTGATCCATAACCCTGCCTTTATTATCAGGGTTATTTTTGAACATCTGCAGCTGGGTATCTCCAACAACCTGGATAATAAAGCCTGTCATCCATATCAGTGCCCCCATTATATCAAAAATTGTGAGTTTATCCGGCACTGGGCTCAACTGAGCCAGCTGGACTCCAAGGGACACCAGCCATAGTAATACAGCCTGAAGCAAAAATACCGTAAACAGGCTGACCCACCAGAAATTTTTGCCCCGGTAATCTCGCAGGGCCTGGTACCGTCTGTCTTCCGGCTGTCCCCAGTTGCGCGCGCTAACATGGATGCAGAGTCTTATGCCCCAGATACTTATCAGACATGCTGCCAAAAGGCTTCGCGCCTCATATCCATGGCCCGCACAATAAACAATCCAGGCCACAATTAAAAAACCAGCACCCCAGAAGCTGTCTGCTACGCAAGCTTTTCCCCGCAGCAAAGAAAGGACCCATGCACAAATCATAAGCAGAATGGATGCGCCCAGGGTCAAAAAAAGTGGGTTATAGATGGACATGGCTTATCAGTTTCCTCTAACAAGGATAAATCCGTCCGGTACATGTCGGCAATAAAAACGTATACTCTTGTGATGAATGCAAATGTTTACCCGGCCAGCCGGGCTGCAATTAAAAATGCACTGCCTGCCACAAGAAGGCAGAGAACTGTACCCCAGATTATATCAACAACAGCAACAAGAACAGGCCAGTTTTTCAGGGTGGCCAGGTTGGTCAGGTCATATGTTGCGTAGGTGAAAAAACCGAAAAGTGCTCCCAGCAGGCACGCTTTGGCAAGGGAGCCTGAGTCGAGGGCTGGTCTTACAGCAAAGAAAATGATTCCAGATATGTAGATCAGATAAAAAATAATTGCTGCTGTCCAGTTGACCTCAGGGCTTAACAGGTGATGCAGTTGAGTCTTGTAAAAATTTCTGGCCACAAACCCAAGCCAGATTATATCAATAATAAAAAATACTGGAACAGTGAGAAGGTATACCTTGAGCCAGAACATAATGGACATAATATAATTCTCCGTATGATGTTACTTTAAAGCTCTTCACCCGGAGGGACCGGGACCGAACGTGTGAGTAACTAAAAAATCAGCCTAAGTCTTACTCTTGCGGCTCCAGCCGCTTCTTTGAAATGTGGCTTAAGCCACAAAAAAAGAGGTAATAGCCTCAATACGTTAGAGATTGCCGCGCTCGAAGACTCGCTCGCAATGACACCTGAGCTGTCAGGGATGTAGTTGCTGAAAACTTGTCACCCAAGAGGGAGCCTAAGCGACCGAAGCAATCTGTATGGTAAAACCATAATACTTTGAATTTATTACTAATTTGGCTTTAGTTACTTAGAAGCCAACTTCTTCCAGGAACCAATGCAGCATCAATGATTTTGCCCGTTGTTTATGCTTGCATGTCCTTTTATCTGGTATGACTGCTTCTTGAGAAAAGCCAGTTACCAACATGCCATGAGCCTTTGTCTCTTATGTCTATCCAGTTCAGTCTGCCCCCGGTGCCAGGGTGTGCCTCCTGGATAAACTGAAAACCTACATGAACAGGATCCTGCTCTTTACCAGAGTCAGCGACATTTTTCATCAAGCTGGCATATACTTCATTATTAACTGGTTTTTCTTCATTACGCCGTAACTCTCTGGCTACTTCAGTGAGCTGATCTTCCTGGTGAAGAAGCAGCTTGATAACATAGTATTCATTAAGAACAAATGACTTTTGAAGGCTGTTGAGCAGATCTCTGGCAAATGATATCCTTATCCCACCCGAAGATATATTCATAATATTGAACAAGCCATAATGCTCTAAGTAGTGAATAAATGGCTTTGCCCTGGAAATATCTGGAGTTTCACTATAAGTGCTGAAATACCACAATGCCACATCCTTAACATCGTCAGAACTCATTTCATAGCGGGGAGCCTGTCTTTCGCTGACTGAGTAATCTACTGGCAAAATGACTTCAAGCCCGGTGATATTCCGGCCGAGCTCCTGAGTACAGATCATGCGGGTATCAAAACAGTAGTAACGAAGTTTTTCTTTTCCCCCTGCAAATGAGAAGCGACATTTAAGACTGTAATGTTTTTGTGTCTGGGGAAGGTTATCTTCATATTTGGAGTTCATGGCCAGGACAAGCCGGTCATGCCTGACCCTGGCAGGAATGCAGGTGATGGAGAAAAAATCATCAGCTCCTTCACCTGGCTGAATAATAACTTTGAATTTTTTTTTAACAAGCTCTCTGAGCATGTTGACCATTCTACTGCTTTTGATTTCATCAAGACAGACAAAGTTCAGCATTTTTACTTCATTGTCTGTTTTCAGATCATCTGAAGGAGATTTTTCCCGTCTTATGGCTTCAGCTCTTATTTTTTTCAGCCATAGCATGATGGCTATTTTTTTTGAGACAGCATCAAGGCCAAGTTTACGGAATCTAAAATGAGAACAGGGATATCGAAAATTGATTCCTTCCTGAAAAGAATTAACAAGATATCCAAAGAAATCCTTAGTTCCCCACTTACTGGTATTGGCAGGTCCTTTACCAGGAGTCATATTGTTTTTAAGATAGTCAACAAACTCATCAAAAGTAAAGAAAATAACATAAAAACCAAAGATAATCACAGTTTTACCAAAGTATTTCTCAGATGATCTATTCCTGGAAAACAAGTCAAGAAACATATTGGGCATTTTGTCTGTCTTGTATTTTTTTTTCAGGTAAGTATGAATCAGATTACGAACCTTGGGTGTAGAAAAATCACAAAAACAAACTGTACCAAGCAACTTCTGGTCCAGCACAAAATTACGCATAAGTTCTGCTGATCCCAGGCCAAGATTTCCATAATCCGTTTTGGTGATGAAATCCTGTCTGATTAGCCAGGAAAAAAAGTATTTTCGCGCAGATCAATTTTTTTTGTGCCAAGATAGGCAGTGAATTTTTTGCACCTCAAGTCATACTCTTCAATCCATAACACTATATGATCCAGCAGGGAACTGAAGTTGGAAGACTGGTACATCAGGCTGCGCAATTCTTTCCTGAGGTGTTCGCTGTCAGGCTCATTGTCACAGCTTTTTAATATCTCCGCACCTTCATGATGTAAAAAGTCTGGCAAAAATGATTTTGAAAGTCTGGAAGAGTTTGAATCAAAAGCCGAAGGGTCGGAACTTTCATTCGGATTAAATACTGATTTAAAAAAATTGATGATTTTGGGACGATCGCCCTGTTTTACAGTTACTTCATTTGAGGGCTCATTTTTTTTAGCTGATTCATCGTAATTACTGGAAACAAGTAACTCATCACTAATCACCTTGATGGGATCAATATTAACCTTGGCACCCTTATTACTCTGACACCTTTTAATCACTTCTGTTAAAAACGATTTAAGAATTTTTTCTTTGTGTTGTGAATTCATTAGGAAGAGCTCCACTCAGGCGGAACAAGACAGTACCTGATAGTAATGGCCTTGATATGTGGAGCCTGCATGCTGCAGGCTATTAAAGACCAGGCGGTTAGAAGCCGCCTCCACATTTAAGAACAGTCCCATTTTTTTAAAGTTAATCAAAAAAAAGTTTGATCTAAATCATTTAAATAGATACTGATAAAGAATAAAAAATTAATACCAATATTTCTTGAATAAAGTCAAGCATATTGTAGCAGTTTAACTCCCTGTATGTTACACACAGGACAAACTGCCGCTCAAGATATCAGAAGCTTAATAGCCTCAATTCCATAAAAGGCCACAATAGTTGTGCCCACGGTCCAGGCTGCCAGACTCATGTTCATCCACCAGAGCAGGGCTTTCCTGGAAGGTTTAAAGGTGAGCGCAATAATGGTTGCCAGATGAATGCCTGTCAGCAAAGGACCCAAAAGGGCAAGACCTGGCAGGCCGTATTTATTCCATATGGCAACAGCTCTTTGCCTTCGCTTAGTAGGGGCAGGCGCAATTTTTGTTGAATTCGATCTTCTAACAGCACGGTAGTTAAGCCAGAGATTGTATCCATAAACTATGAAAAATACAGGAATAGCATTTCCTGCAAAGGCCAGCAAAGCCACAGGAAAAGGGTTTAGCCCCATTCCAAGGCCCGCTGGAATGACAATAAGCAGTTCTATCCAGGGCACAGCCGCCAGTACAAAGATCAAGAGATATTGAGATATTATATCCATATTATGAAAAACGTAATATTTTAGCCCATTAGTAACTTACTGCCTCGATCCTGTAGAAAAAAACAAGAAACTTTGAACCGCAAACGCGCCCCGGTTGAATAGGCCTTCGGTCTACGGCAAAGCCGTATTCAACTGGGTAAATCTTTGAACGGGCGGTTAAAATATCTTTTTGGGTTAGACTGTTACTGAAAAAAATGCTCTTAATCATGCTTTAAATCAACCCGGTTGATGTAGCTTAGTACATTTTGCTGTTTAACATCAGCGCGTATAAAAATCTCCTTAGAGCCGGCAATATCTTCACTATCCAGCACATAGACGGCATCGGCCCATTGCTCTTCTTCAGGAAAGATTTCCGTCAGTCTGTTTCCTGAGTTTTCCAGCAAAGACTCATTAAGGATATTGCCTTCACGATCGGGATACAAAGCCAGGTACAGAATATCATATTCAATGAGATCACTGAAAAAATGCGTTCCCAGGGATACATCAGGTACAAAGTCATCACGCATGGCTACAATTTCACAAAGCACGGAAATTGAACTGATCTCTGTAAAGTTAACAGGTACACCAAGAGCAGCAATGCTGGTTCCCCATCTTCCTGGCCCCATAAGCATAATATTGAAACAGGAGCCGCATGATGGCTCTAAAGCTATTCTGCCTACAAGCCTGGCTATATGATAGCGCTGGCTCTCAGACATATATCCGTACTTTTTGGGACTGACATATATTATGCGATCAATCTTGTCGCTGCGGCTCTGGCCTATGACCGGGCCTGAACTTTGAATGATGATTTCGTTTTTATCAAAGTCATCAACAATCTGGTCTTTAAGACTTGCTGCCTTTATTTCCAATGGTCTGCACTGCACAAGATTTATGGTATATTGCTGGCTGTCATCGTTATCCTGTTCGAAATAGTTTAGAGTAAACTCAATATCGACTGTAGATCCGTAGGCCTTTTCCAAAGTCTTGAGCATGGCTGACATATCCTGAGGAAAATTGCTATGGGACAGCAGGTTAGTGAAATTTAAAACCCACGGGAAAAAGTTTTTAATATTCAGTTTCTTTGCTTTGGCCTTAAGCTCATGATCAATGCCGGCAAAAGGAGACAAAGGGATGTCAGGGCATTGCTCACTGAGTTTTTTAAATGGTATTGATACAACAGAGTTGGATTCCATTTTCAGAACGTCTACTTTTTGCTGAGTGTACCGGTGTCCGTTGAGACTGACCAATGGTTGCATGGATGGTTCATTCAGGGCAATGACCCGTGTATAGTCATCATCCGACCTGTCAACTGCCCGTGTGCCAAGACCAAAAACCAGTCTGAGCATACCAGCATCAGGATCTACCTTTTCATTCCAGGCATAGGGGTTGTATGAAAAGCCCACCCCTGCAGCCTGGGGAAAAAAGTATTTTTTGTAATTGATGCCGCTGACTCGCTGTACCAGCAGGGCCATCTGCTCATCCCTGTCCAGAAGGCCTCTTTGCTTTCTGTAAATTAGAGCCTTCTCACTGATGGAAGAAGCATAAATATGCCTGACAGCCTCGATAAAACCTGCCAGTCGCTGTCCACGATTTCCCTGGTTAACGCAGAAAACACTTTCATACTTGCCCGCAAAAACATTTCCAAAGTTATCTTCCATCAAAGAACTGGAGCGGACTATAAAAGGCCATTGTCCAAAATAGTCCAGAAGATCAACAAACTGTTTGATAATATAATGAGGAAAAGATCCATTAAGAATTTGTGATCGGGCTCGATCAAGGTCTTTAAGAAAAAGTTCCGGATCTCTTTGCTGCTGCCTGATCCACCATACTCCATTTTGTACAAGAAAAGTATAGTAAACGTCAGATCCAATATAAAAAGAGTCATGAGGTTCAAGTTTTTCCTTCCATCTTTCAGGGTCGTCTTTTTTCAGGATGGCCCTGGCCAGTAAAAAACCGCTGCTCTTACCCCCCATTAGTCCGGTACCGATCATTCTGCGCTTGAAAAACAAGAGATCTTCAAGGGAAATATATTTCCTGGCCATTTCAATAATCTGAGGATCTCTGGAAAATATCATTTTCAAGAGCTTGATTAGCCATTTATCCAATCTTTTTTTGGAACATAAACCCTGTAAATAATCCTTTTGCAGCTGTTCAGCTTCTGAAAAGGTTTTACTCCAGAAGCCCAGGGACTGGGTTGCTGAATCTAAGCGTGACCATGTCTTCTGACAGAGCACCTCGCTAATTTTATCGCTGTTTCTGACAGGAGCAAAACTATTTCCCTTGAGCTGGTGCAGGGTGTTCATGGTAGCGGAATATCTGTTATCAACTTTAAGTGGATGCACGTATATTTCGTGCTCATGCTGATAAACATCAAGAAAAAGTTGAGTCACATTAAGTATGGGGCTTGTGGCGTGAAAAGAATGTCTGTTTCTTTGCAAGGCAAAATAGGCAATGGTGTCCATGCTGCCAAGATATGGGCAGGTCAGCATAAAAAAATTTCCCAGCATGCGGTCAGAATGCCAGTCAGAAGAAAGGTTGCTTAAACAGTCAAACACATAGCAGCATCCCTTGCCATGTTCCCGAATAAGCGAGTGAATGGTAAAGATAAACTTTTCAAAGCCCTGCTGGGGGTTCAGTCGATAAACAGCAGTTACTTTGTCATCGCGCAATAGAGGTTTATGCCTGGCAAACCGTATATAAATCAAGGGAATCTTATTGAATTGACAGTAATCGCTATAAGGAAGGACAAACATGATATAGTCTTCAATGGAATCTATCTGCCAGACAACATTATCGCCGGTCCTCAAACCATTAAGAGACTTATCCAGCCCGGAAATACCAGTGCTGAAGTCATAATTTTTCATAGATACCTGATCTCAAGTTGATTGTTAGTGATTTTTTATATAAATAATTCTTCTCTTGACGCTCGCAGTTTCCGTACCAGCGACTTGGAGAAGGAGGCATTAAGATAAAAGTGTTTTGGCTTCCTGCCATGTCCAATTGTCCACACAAAATGATTTTTAAGCACATATATCTTAGTAGTGATTAAAAAAACAGTGGGCAGTCACTCCCGAAATTATTTTTATTGTAACAATCTGTGAGGGAGCAACTAATATATACATACAAACACAAAATCATGTCTAAAACAATTAGAGAGGAAAGTTAATGACTGCAAAAGAGCACATTCAAAATGTATTTGAACAGGTAGTAAAACGCAATCCAGGAGAACTTGAATTTCACCAGGCTGTCAAGGAAGTTTTGGAATCTCTGGAACCAGTAATATCCGGCAGACCCGAATATGTTCAGGCTAATATTCTTGGTAGAGTTGTAGAGCCGGAAAGGGTAATCACCTTCAGAGTGCCCTGGCAGGATGACAGGGGTAATGTCCATGTCAACAGAGGGTTCAGGGTTCAGTACAACAGTGCACTTGGACCCTATAAAGGCGGGATAAGGTTTCATCCCAGCGTTAATCAGGGTATAATCAAATTTCTGGGTTTTGAACAGATATTTAAAAATTCTCTTACAACTTTACCTCTTGGTGGTGGTAAGGGGGGCTCTGACTTTGATCCAAAATTTAAATCAGATGCCGAGATTATGCGTTTTTGCCAGTCATTTATGACAGAGCTGCGAAGATATATTGGAGCTGATACGGATGTGCCGGCAGGAGATATTGGGGTAGGGGCCAGGGAAGTCGGCTTTATGTTTGGCCAATATAAGAGGTTGCGCAATGAATTTACCGGGGTTCTGACTGGCAAAGGGCTCAACTGGGGCGGATCATTAATCCGGCCTGAAGCCACAGGCTACGGATCAGTATACTTTGCTCAGGAAATGCTGGCCAGCAAGGGACAGACCATTGAAGGCAAGATATGTACTGTCAGTGGATCCGGCAATGTGGCTCAATATACCACAGAAAAAATCATTGAACTGGGCGGCAAAGTGGTCTCTCTTTCTGATTCAGGAGGATCGATTTATGATCCCGACGGCATTAATGAAGAAAAATTGCACTATGTGATGGAACTTAAGAGAATAAGGTACGGACGTATCAAAGAGTACGCGGATGAATTTAAAAATGTTGAGTACTTTCCAGGGGCACGCCCCTGGCATATTAAATGTGACTGTGCCTTTCCTTCAGCAACACAAAATGAAATCAGCCTGGCTGATGCCAAAAGTCTCTTTGAAAATGGATGCAGACTCATAAGCGAAGGAGCGAACATGCCTACAGAACCAGGAGCGGTTCAGCTGGCATTGTCTTCAGGGTGCCTTTTTGGACCGGGCAAGGCTGCCAATGCTGGAGGTGTGGCGGTTTCAGGCCTGGAAATGTCTCAGAACTCCATGCGTCTCAGATGGAGCAGGGAGGAGGTAGACGAAAAGTTGCAGCAGATTATGAAGGCCATTCACAAACAATGCATTGAGGCGGCTGAAGAATATGGCATGCAGGATAATTTGGTGGCCGGAGCCAATATGGCCGGATTTGTGAGAGTTGCTAATACCATGCTGGATCATGGAGTAGTTTAATTATCTTGAAGCTTTAACTTGTGACAGAATGCTGTATCAATCTTTTTTTGTGCCTTCTCCCGGGGTGTTTTCCTTTTTCCAGAAAAGGGACACACCCCTTATATTCACTTGCAGGTTTGGTCCGTGTCCGCCCGGATGGAGCGCCTGTTAGATTCAGACGTTTCTATGTTAAATTATATTCTCAGGCAAAGGTATCGGAACAGGAGGTAATGAGATGTTTAAAAAATACCCCAGTATGGACAACACCTATCAAATTAAGAGCATTGAACGCTGGAAGGAGTTTCATCCAAACCTTGAGGAGGAAGAATATATTGTTCTGGAGAAAATTCACGGAACAAACTTCAGTATTATTTTCGATCCTGGGAGTACTCCGTATTTTGCTTCGAGAAACAGAGTGCTCGAACCGGAAGAAGATTTTTTCGGCCTGCGCGAAGTAGTCCTTGCAGATGATCATAATTTTCTAATGGATCATTTCATTAGAAAAGCCAATGATGAAAATATGTCCTGGCAGGTTTACGGCGAATTGTTCGGACCCGGAGTCAACAAGGGTGTCTTTTACGGAAAAAAACGTGATTTTCGACTCTTTGATCTGCGCAGGGATGGTTTTTTGTTGCCTCACCGAGAGTTTGAAGCAATAATGCATTCCTTAAACCTTGAACACTATATAGCACCCAGCCTGGGCACTTTTCATGGTCTGAAAGCCGCCCTTGATGTTCCGGTTGAAGGCGTCAGTTCATTGTTAACTCCAGAAGGTTATAATGAGGAAAACGTTCTTGAAGGAATAGTTATCAAACCATACAGGCAGATACTTCTCTCGCCGGTTGGTTACACCTTTATGTTAAAAAAGAAGACCGAAAAATTTCAAGAGGTGACCAAAAAAGCTAAAACTCCAAAACCCAGTGACGAACACCCGATTGTTTCTGCACTCAACCAGCGTTTCTCTCGCTATATCACTGACCAGAGGCTGCAAAACGTCTTCAGTAAGGAAGGAGTCATCTCTCACAAGAAAGAAGTTTCCAAATATATTCAACTTCTCTTGGAAGACGCCAAGGAGGATTTTTTAAAAGATGAAGAAAGTTTGGAAATGCTCCAGAAATTGGAAGGTGATCCTGATTTTCCAAAAAATGAACTCAGAAAGATATATAATGTAGGCTCGGAGCCGTTCAAGCTTTTGCAGCCGTATTTATAGTCTTATGCGGGCTATGCCGGCAACTCAAAAAAAAGAGATTCTAACCGCCCGTTCGAAGATTTACCCAGTTGAATACGGCTTTGCCGTAGACCGAAGGCCTATTCAACCGGGCGAGCTCAAGACGCAAAGGGCGCAAAGGAAGAAAGAGGAGGCGTATCTCAATATGTTGACAAATAATTGTGCAGATTGACATCGCCAAAAGGATAAAGAACCGTTTCAGTTTGAAAACCACTTAAAATGGGGAGATAATGGCATGGAAATTAAACGATTTGCTGACTTATTTTTAAAAGAAAGCCAATCTCTCCATGATCAAGCTTCGACCTTCAACAAGGCTGCACGAAACCTTGCTAATCTTGGCACGGCTTTGTTAGCAATTCTTTTATGCATGTTTGTGGTAGTTGGAGTGCTGCTTGTTCGTTTTGAATCTGAAAGGTTAAAACAGCAGGAAATGGCAACAGTTCAACAGGAACTTGAGGTCATGACAGCATCTCTTAAGTCGAGGCTGTACGCAAATATTCATAAAGTATCTGCTGTTAGGGCCCTGGTGGCCATGAATCCAGACCTGACTCAGGATGATTTTGCCCGGGCCATGGAGGTGCAGTTCAGAGGTGAGGATGACTTAAGAAACATCGGTCTTGCGAGAGACATGGTCATTCAGTTTATGTATCCCATTGAAGGTAATGAAGCTGCCATCGGGTTAGATTACAGAACTGTTCCCGAGCAGTTGAAAGCAGTTGAACGGGCCCTAAAGATCAATGAAATTGTACTGGCAGGTCCTCTTGCACTTGTCCAGGGAGGAGAGGGAATTATTGCCCGAATCCCCATCTACAGCAAAGAAAAAGCCCCTTCTCAGGACAAATTCTGGGGTTTTGCCTCTGTGGTTATGAATAGTGATGCGATTATCTCGGGGGCAGGGATTACAGAAGACCATGAAGCTTTGCGCATGGCCATCAGAGGGAGAAACGCCCTCGGGCCTGAGGGAGATATTTTTTGGGGAGATTCTCTGGTTTTTGAAAGTGATCCTCTAACCCAGTTGATAGAACTTCCCTACGGAAGCTGGCAGGTTGCCGGGATACCCTCTGCAGGCTGGAGTACTTACCCGTTTCTCTTGACCCCTCTGGTCTGGACCTACCTGCTTGTTGCCCTGACTATCCTTGCCTTTACTGCACTCATAGTTTTTATGCTCTACAGAATGGACAAAGCCAGGACAGAACGTCACCTCCTGAGTCACGGACTTGAAATTATTCTCAAACAAACAAGTGATTTTATTTATTACAAAGACATCAACAGTCGATTCCTCTTTTGCAGTCAAACCCTTGCCGATATTACCAGCCATAATCACTGGAAAGAAATGATAGGCAAGCACGATTTTGAAGTATTTCCACATGAAACTGCTAAAGTATACAATGAGGAAGAAAAGCCTGTCTTCAAAGAAGGAATCCCCATTCTGAACAAAGTTAACCCGTATTATACTGCAGATGGTGAAAAGGGTTATGTCCAGACCAATAAATGGCCAATTTTTGACGATAAAAAAGATGTATGCGGCATCTTCGGTATCAGCAGAGATATTACTGAACAAAAGAAAGCTGTGGATGAACTGGAAAAGGAACGTAACCTTTTTGCCGAAGGACCGGTATTCACCATGGAGTGGGGTTCTGAACCTTACGATAACCTGCCTTTAACAAGAGTCTCGTCCAATGTTGAATATATTCTTGGATACAGCCCGGAAGAGCTGCTTAATTCAGATTTTTCATTTATAAAGATTGTCCATCCTGATGATCGGGAAGAGCTCATTAAAAAAATCCAGATGGAGGTTGAAAATAATAGTGACTCATTTGAACAGTCTTACAGGGTAAAGACTAAAGATGGGCGCTACATCTGGGTTTATGACTTCAATATGTTGATTCGCAATGAAAATGGTATCCTGACTGCTATTCGCAGCTACATGTACGACCAAAGCGCCCGGAAACAGGCCGAAGAGGCGTTGCGCATCGCGGAGAAAAGACTGGAGAAGACAGCCTATGATCTGACCGAAAACATTCCCGTGGGCACCTATACCATGGTGCAGCCTCCCCATGGGGGTATGGCCAGCTTTGCATTCATGAGCAGCCGTTTTCTTGAACTGACAGGACTGACCCGCCAGGAGGCTGTCTCTGATCCGCTGAAGGCGTTTGCATGTGTTCACCCTGATGATTTTGATGACTGGATTGCCCTTAATGCAAGAACCTTTGAGGAAAAGAAACCATTTTTCGGTGAAACAAGGGTTGTGGTCAATGGTGAAGTCAAATGGATAACCGCTGAATCCAAACCACGCACACTTTCCGATGGATCAACTGTCTGGGAGGGTGTACTGGCCGATATTACCGACCGCAAGCGTGCTGAAGAGGCATTGAGTGAGAGCTTAAAACGCTTTAACGATCTGGTAGAACATGTATCGGTGGGTGTATATGTAGTTTGGATAAGGCCGGATGGAAGTCAGAAATTTGAGTATGTCAGCGACGGGTGGTGTGCCATGAATAAAATTCGCCGTGAAGATGTGCTGGCTGATGCCCAAGTTGCTTTTCAGGCAATACATCCCCAGGATCTGGAGAACTTTTTTTTGCATAACCAAGAGGCTTACCAGGAACAAAAACGTTTTTCCTGGGAAGGCCGGATCATCGTTGAAGGTGAGGAAAGCTTTGCCCTTATTGAATCGACTCCTGTTTTTTTTGATAATGGTGACAGTCGATGGTTTGGCATACAGCAGGACATCACTGAGAGAAAAAGAGATCAGGAGAAGCTGATAATAGCGAGAAATCAGGCAGATATAGCCAATAAGGCAAAAAGTGATTTTCTGGCTAATATGAGCCATGAAATTAGAACTCCCATGAACGGGGTCATTGGAATGACCGGCCTGCTTCTTAACACAGAGCTCGATGAAACTCAGCGACGTTATGCAGAAACAGCCCGTTCCAGTGGCCGGGCCCTGCTGTCTCTGATCAATGATATCCTGGACTTTTCTAAAATTGAGTCAGGCAAGCTGGATTTGGAAGATCTGAATTTCAGCCTGAGGGACATGCTGGATAATTTTGCGTCCATGATGGCCTTTAAAGCCGAGGAAAAGGACCTGGAGTTTATATGCACTGCAGATCCAGACGTTCCGGACCTTCTGTTGGGGGATTCCGGCCGACTCAGGCAGATCCTGACCAATCTGGTCGGCAATGCCATAAAGTTTACAGAGCAGGGGGAGGTGGTGCTTCGAGTGAGCATGGCTGAAAAAATACCTGAGATTTTGACTTCATCCAATGCTGCAGATCATAAACATAGCTCTGCAGACAGTGTTTCAGATGTTTTTGAACTGCCTGAATCCAAAGACTTTCTCAATTCAAAAGGGCACCAGCCTAAAGAAGATCCACATGCCGGTATTTCAGTCATAACCCTTCTTTTCACTGTCCAGGATACCGGCATAGGAATTCCTGCAGACAAGGTGGACAATCTGTTTCAAAGCTTTTCTCAGGTGGATGCTTCCATAACTCGAAGATTTGGCGGTACTGGATTGGGCCTGGCTATTTCAAGACAGCTGGCAGAAATGATGGGCGGTCAGATAGGTGTAAAAAGTATCGAGGGGCAAGGAGCTACATTCTGGTTTACTGTTCAGCTGCAATATGACCAGGATGCTCAGGAATCTGCACTGCCTGCCATGGAGGAATTAAAAGGGGGACATGCTCTAAGGATGGTCAGGGAAAATACTGAGGACCAGAAAGATTTTTCCCGTTTAAATGTCCGCGTTCTCCTGGCAGAAGATAATCATATCAACCAGCAGGTGGCACTGGCCATGCTGAACAACCTGGGTCTATCCGCTGATGCTGTGACTAATGGCTCCGAAGCAGTCCAGGCCATACAGACCATTCCCTATGATTTGGTCCTCATGGACATGCAGATGCCGGTGATGGACGGTTTGACAGCAACACAAGAGATTCGCAAACTGGAATTAAATGCAGAAACTGAAGATATTGATAATACTGCCGGCAAATCAGAACCTCGTCAGTCAAGAATTCCCATCATCGCTCTTACTGCCCATGCAGTGCAGGGTTACCGTGAAAAGTGCATGGAAGCAGGAATGGATGACTATATGACCAAGCCGCTGGAGCCAGATGTACTGGCTGAAATTCTGGAAAAATGGTTGCCGGCTCAGGACGGTAACCAGAGTGCTAAGACTCAAAAAACAGTGTTGAAAGAGAAAGTTAACGGCAGGGCAATCAGCTCTCAGGCTGTAGAAAAAATCAGTATAGATCCAGATGATGCTACAAAAACTGACTCTGATCTCTATGTTTTTAACATGTCCATGTATATGAATCGGGTTGGTGGTGACAAAGAACTGGCAGTAAATATTCTTAAAGGTTTTCTTGAACAGAATAGACAGCGAATGGTGGAAATGGCAAGGGTTATAGCAGAAGGCAGCTCTATTGGTGTTCAGGAATATGCTCATGCTATTAAGGGATCAGCCATGACCATCTCAGCCCAGGCCTTGGCTGATGTATGCGAACAACTGGAAGAGGCCGGAAAAAATGGCGATATTGAGTTGTATCGAGACCTGGGCCAGCGGATTGAGTATGAGTTTGAGCGCTTGAGTGAAAGATTGGAAATAGAACTAAGGGCAACTTAAGCCCTCACAAAGTTTTACTTCTGTGAGAGGGCCATGATGAATTATTATTCTTTGGGCAGTTCATCAGGATAATGATTTTTCACCCAGTCTATTTGTGTTTGTCTATCACATGGCAGCCCGTCTATTTGCGCCGACTTAAGCTCATGCAGGATCTTTCCAAAAACAGGACCAGGCTCTATACCCATGTTTTTAAGGTCTTTTCCTGAGAGTTGGGTTTCAATATTTCTTAGTTTTGTTATGTAATAAGATATTTTTTTCTTCAATTCTTCGCTTTTGGTTCTGGCCATCACAAAAAGAAGTCCTTCTATCGGCAGAGGTCCAAGTATATCACTTAAGAGACTTAACCTGCCTTTTTCCTTGTGCCATCTGTAAAGCTTAGCAACTGCATCCCTAATCTGCTCTCTGAGAATAAAAAAACTGTTTTCCTGCTTTTGGGAAAGATTAAACCTGTTGAAAATAATCTTGACCTGGGTATCGTTTATGGTGTTAAGCAGGCCCAAAAGATAAAGCATCCATTTGTTTAATACTTCTTCGGTATAAAGCAGCTGAAACCAGTTGATCACTTTTTCTGTTTCCAGCATAATATTATTGATACCTGGAGTAAGTTTAAGCAGGGGATGAATGTTACGCAAGAGACCAAAGTTTTCCATTCTGGAAATACATCCAAGAGGGTTATTTTCCTCGAAAATCATCCTCAGTTCATGAAATATTCTGCTTCCAGAGAGCTTATGAAAGATGTTGAGGTCCACCGCATTTTTTATAAGTTTTTCAGTCTGGGCCCCAATTCTGAAAGAAAAACGCTGTTCAAACCTGATGGCTCTTATAATTCTGGTGGGATCTTCTACAAAGCTCAAGGAGTGTAGCACTCTGATAACCTTGTCCTTTATGTCTCGTTGTCCTCCGAAAAAATCTACAAGTTTGCCGAAGTTATCAGGATTAAGGTGGGCTGCCAGGGCGTTTATACTGAAATCACGGCGGTATAGATCCATCTTTATGGAAGAAAGTTCCACAGTGGGCAGGGCAGCAGGGTGTTCATAGTATTCCAGCCTTGCTGTAGCAACATCAATCTTCTGCTCATCGTCCATAATCACCACAGCGGTTTGAAACTTATGATGGGCCCGTACCCGTCCTCCAAGCTCGGTAGCCAGTTTTCTGGCATATGCAATTCCATCACCTTCCACTACAAGGTCAACATCAAGATTGTCCCTGTCCAGCAGAATGTCTCTGACAAAACCGCCCACAATGAAGAGTTCATAACCCATATCCCGGGCAATCCTGCCACACTCATCCAAAAGGTTGTAAATTTTATCAGGAAGTCTGTCCCGTAGAATCTTCTTAATATTTCTTTCTCGCTTTTTTTCAGGAAGCAGGGTTTCTGGAATGCGGGCCGGTTCTTTGATGATATTATTTATCAGATCAGTCCGGGTCACAACCCCTGTGAGTTTATCATCTTCAACAATGGGAATCAGGCGTTGTCTCTGACCTATGATGATTTCCATAACATTATAAATATCATCATTGCTGGTCAGAGTTTTAAAATCAGTAATCATATATTCTTTGATGGATACTTTACCCAGCCCATGTCCAACAGCCTTGTCAGCAGTCTGATGTTCCAGGATGCCGGTACAGATTCCGTCTTTCTTGCTGATAATCGGCACTGCCTTAAGTCCGAACCTGGTCATGATCTCTGAAGCGTGAGTGAGGCTTTTATTTTCCTCAACACTAACCGAAGGGGAAGACATAAGATGAGTGACAAGTATTTGAGGATTGACCTGGGAGTAAAGCAGACCGAATAACTCATCTTTAACCTGGGTCAGTGACTTATGCTTGATAGTGGCGGAAGCTGCAAATGAATGCCCGCCTCCTCCCATGGAAGAACATATTTTACCAACATTGACATCCGTGGTCCTGCTTCTGGCCACTACATGAACTCTGTCCTGCATTCTGCTAATGGCAAACAGAACCCTGATATTTTCCATATCCAGAAGTTTATGAGCCAGAAGGGCGAAGTCACCAACATAATGGTCCAGGGAAACTTCAGCCACCACAACGTCAATTCCATTTATTTTATGGGAAGTGGCAGACTCAAGAAGAGCATTAAGTATTGAAATCTGCTCGGCTGAAAGATCCCTGTTGGTCAAGTCAGAAACCATATTCAGGTCCATGCCTTGAGAAAGAAGCCATGATGCAGCCTTGAAGTCATGAGTTGTCGTAGAGTTGAAGGTGAAGCACCCGGTATCTTCATAAATACCCAGCCCGAGAATAGTAGCTTCATCTTCAGTAAGCTCAACTTCCTTTTCCATGAGAATTTCCGAGATAATGGCTGTTGTGGATCCCCAGGGTTTAATTACTTCCAGCTTGCCATGGATATCTTCCTCAGAATCAGGATGGTGATCATAAAGGTGAATTTCAATATCTTTTTTGTCGAGAAGGGGGGCTACATGTTTGACCCTTGACTTTTGCCTGGTATCCACGACAATTAACTGCTTTACACTTTCCGGATCAATATCTTTAAATGCCATAAAATTATATAGATATGTCGCGCTTTGAATAAAGAAGTTTTTCAGGTTTTTTTCCTGGCTTCCGGGAAATATTAGAACTGAGTCAGGATAAATTTTTCCAGCTGCAATGATGGAAGACAACGCATCAAAGTCAGCATTAACATGACAGGTAATAACTGTTGGAGCCTTGATTTTTTCTTTTTTCATGGAATGATTTTTCGAGGTTTGGTTTTGGATCGGGGATGAAAAGCTTCATGTGCAGGCTTAAGCCTGTCTGCCTGGATATGGGTGTATATTTCAGTGGCTGTTATATCGGAATGTCCCAGTAATATTTGCACAGTGCGCAGATCAGCACCACCTTCCAGCAGGTGGGTTGCAAAAGAGTGTCTCAAAGTGTGGGGGGATACATCCTTTTGAATGCCGGCCTGCGTGGCGTACTTTTTGATCATCTTCCAAATGCCCTGTCTGGTCAATCCATTTCCAGAACGGTTCAGGAAAATATAGTCTTTTTTGGGGGTGAAAAGAGAGCGCCAGTTCTGCAGATAGTTTTCTAACCACTTCATACAGGTCATATGCAAGGGAACCAGACGTTCTTTTCCTCCTTTACCCCATACTCTGACAATCCCTGTCTGGGGATCAAAATGAAATACCTTTAGAGAGGCTGTTTCTGAAACTCTCAGGCCTGCAGCGTAAAGCAGTTCCAGCATTGCCTTGTCACGTACACCAAGCTTTGTGGCAGTATCAGGCTGGTCGATAATACTGTCCACTTCATCAACGCTTAGAACTTTTGGCAACAATTTGGGCAGTTTGGGGTTTTCGAGAATACCTGTGGGGTTATTATCTAAATGATTGTATTCTTTCAAAAAAGAAAAAAAGCCGCGCAGGGTAGCCATGTGCCTGGCCAGACTTCTGCTTTGCAGTCCTTTGCCGCGCAGGTGCATTAGATAAATAAAAATAGAGTTTTCACTAACCTTATTGAGTTGAAGAGACTTTTCTAAAAGAAAACCTTGAAACGCGGCCAAATCTTCAGCATAAGAACTTACTGTTGCTCGTGACAAACCTTTGATAACTAAAATATGCTCCAGAAAGCTCTCAATAAGTGAGTTGGTTTTGGTGTGGATATCCATATAAGAAAAGAGGTAATAGTTAAGCCCTTTTGCAGGTAAGCAGGGGACAAGCACTCCGGGACCAACTTCAGCTCAAACTTTGCAACTTGCTCTGATAAAAATAAAGCGCTAAATAGTTTTGATACGGCAACGATACTCTTTATTCCTAAAACAGAATACAGATGAACAGTGGCACAAAAAGTTTTTTTAAGCCTTGGCTCCAATCTCGGATTATGCAGCAAGAATCTGGAAAATGCAATTGCATCTATTTCTCGATTTAAAGGTGTGCGGGTAGGGAAGGTATCTCAAGTCTACAAGACCGAACCTCAGGATGTCAAAGAACAGCCGTGGTTTTACAACCAGGTCGTTGAGCTGGAGGTGGATGACCTTACTACGCCTGAACACCTTTTAAAATTGTTAAAACAAACTGAAAAGGTTATGGGACGGCTGGATATTCAGAAAAAGGGACCGAGAATAATTGATCTGGACATTCTCTGGTTTGATAATATGATTATCAATACTAATGACCTTATTATTCCTCATCCAGCCATGCGTAAGAGGGCGTTTGTACTTGTTCCGCTTCGTGAAATTTGTCCGGATTTTACTTTTCCCGATGGAGATAATATCAGTATGGTGCTGGGCAAAATTTGCTACAAAGTTAAAGACTATACCATTTTTCAACCGGAGTAGATTTCTCAAACCAGGGATTATTCCTGCACCACTTGCAAAGATGATATAATCCGTAAATAAAAGATTAAGCCAGGGGACTTTATGCCTGTCCCCGGTGGCCGACGCGATAATTTGCTCAAGGTGTCGCTGTAGTGATAAAGACCTAAACAAATACACTTCAAGGAAATTGCCATGCTCAAATTTATTATTCTCGCTGTTGTTGGTTTTATTTTATACAAACTGCTCATCAATGATCAAAAAAAGAAAAAGGACATGACCATAAAAGAGCAGGAAAAAATGGCTGCCAATGGAATCATGGTCAAAGATCCTGTTTGCGGCACTTATGTTGATAAAAACAGTGACATAAGGGTAAAAGAACAGGATAAGGTTCATTGTTTTTGCAGCTATGACTGCCGGGACAAGTTTATTAAGAGAATTGGTGCTGAAGATGTCACTGATAAGGATCAGTAACTCGATACCAGGCGCGTGAGGGTGCCATTATCCAACTTTTAAATCACAGGGAGTTGTAAAATGAAATTTTTTATTGATACAGCCAATATCCAGGAGATCAAGCAGGCCATTCAATATGGAATGGTTGACGGAGTTACCACAAATCCCAGCCTGATGGCCAAAGAAGGAAAAGACTGGAAGGAAGTGGCTGCTGAAATATGCGAACTTGTTCCTGGACCAGTCAGTCTTGAAGTGATTGCTACTGAAACAAAAGAAATGATCAGTGAAGCACGTGACCTGGTTAAATTCGGGCCTAATGTTGTAGTCAAAATTCCCATGACCATGCCTGGAATTGAAGCAGTCAAGGCCTTGTCCGGTATGGACATTGAAACCAATGTGACTTTGGTTTTTTCTCCTTTGCAGGCGTTGCTTGCAGCCAAGGCTGGAGCCGCTTACGTAAGTCCGTTTGTGGGACGATTGGATGATATTGGTCAAAATGGCATGGATGTGGTCTCTGACATTATCAGCATTTATGACAACTATGCTTTTGATACTGAAATAATTGTGGCCAGCATCAGACATCCCGGACATGTGATGGAGTCAGCTCTTATGGGTGCGGACATTGCGACAATACCATTTAAGGTAATTGAAAAGCTTTCCAGACATCCACTCACAGACATTGGTCTGGAAGCCTTTCTTAAGGACTGGTCAACCAGAAAATAATCCCTGACACCAAACTTGGTTTAAAACCGGCTTTTTCGCAAGGAGAAGCCGGTTTTTTTGTGCCTGCTGCCCCCCTGCCTTTGAAACCTATTTGTCCCATAATGTAAATTATGTAAACTTTAATAAAATTTTCAAGATACCAAGAAGGGGGCTTGAACAGTTCATCAAAAGATTTTATTCAGCATTCGTAACTATTCATCATGTTGTAAGCTCCTCACCCGGGCGGCCCGGGACCGAACTTGTGAGTAACTGTTTTTAAAGTGGAGCCTGCATCCTGCAGGCTATTTAACTCCAGGCGGCTGGAAGCCGCCTCCACCTTGAAGAACAGTCCCATATTTGGAAATTGGGACAGTCCCCGCGAGGTGCTATAAAAAAGAAGGATACTCCTTTGGTTCCTGGAAGAAATGACACCTGGGCTGTCAGGGATGTATCTTCCCTGTCCATGATTTTGACAAGAAAATTTTTTACCGCTTCAAGAGGCAGATATGAAAAATACACTGACTTTTCTGATCCTATTTTTATTCATTTTTTTACCAGCTCCAGGTCATACGTCCAGCTTGGACAACCTGGAATCTTATCATGAGTGGCTAAGGCATTATGGAGCCATTGATGTCTATGCCATGAGTATTCGAGAACGTGAAGCCGGGCCTGCTGGACAGATTGATTATGCAGATGCACTTGTTTCCATGGGAAATCCAGATGCTGCTCTATCTATCTTGAAACAGGTTCATGTTGATGGACAGGATGAACTTCAGGGTAAACTTGAGTGGATCAGGCACAGAGCTCTGAGAAAGCTTGGCGAATTTGACCTGACGATTCTGGCAGTGATTGAGGCGTCAGGTTTTTTGGGGCTTGATGATAGTGCAAAACTCATGCGTAATGAACCTGGACTTGACAATTTATGGGCCAACGTCTGGAAAAGATGGTATTTTCACACCCTGGAACCCAGTTCTATTCCTGAAGGTCGTAACTCAATCATGGAGCAGGCTGTGCTTCTGGCTCGTGCTGCCTGGCCAGACCATAAGCTCTGGCAGGCTGTCTCAATTCCCATTGAGACCAGGAACATAACATCTGCCCCCCCATCTTCTGATCAGATCTATATTGCCAGAGCCATGGCATTGTGGAGTATAGAGCACTGGACGCTTTCTGAGGCAATGCTGTCTTCCATAACGGATAGAGATAAGCGATCATTTTTTCAGAACTATCAGAACTTTCTGAGATCAGGAAGTCTTGAACGATGGGATGCAAGTTTACGAAGTGATAAAAGCAGAGAATTTACTTATGTTTACCTTGATCATCTTATGGAGTTTGCAAAAGTAAATCACGCCCTTGAAATACAAAATGACAACTCCTGGAATCAGTTTGTAAGCAGAATTAAAGGGTTGGATCCTTCAGAAGCCTTAAATATTGTAAGACAGGAATTGTCATCCGCCCTTCTTCCTAACCTGGTTCGTGGAAGGCTTCAGGCTTTGCAGTTTGTTTTTGAACTGCAGAAGGAACCTGGAAGCGATAATCAAAATGCCTGGAGAAACGCCCTTTCCAATGCACCCGACCTTCCCTATACATTGTATCTTGCTGCTGCCCTGCTGTGGAAGGACATGTCTGAAATGAAAAATTTGCCTGATGCTCGCTATCCTTTTTTAAAAGAAGTTCTCAACAGCGCTGGTTTCAATCCCGACCCAGCTAATATGGCTGATTTTTGGGAGCATGACATTAATCAGGTATCTAAACTATACAATCATTATCCTTTTGATTACGCTCTAAACTATTTGTTTTACAAAGATGCTTTTATAAACCGTCAAAATATGCAGGCAGCCAGAACCCTGGCTTTTCTTTTTCCTCAATCTGAAATTGGTCAAAGCTCTTTTCTTGCATTGGCCAAACATGCTTATAAGGAGTCAGACAAAAATCTTGCATGGAGATATCTGCAAAGTATTTCCGAAGAATTTGCCAAAGGTCCAAGGCAGATGGAGCTTCTTGAGGCTAAGGCAGGTATTTTAATGGATATGGGACGTGAAGATGAATCTTTAGAAACATATCTGACAATTTTAGAAAAGGATCCGGACATATTGTCTCATCAACGCAGACTGAGACTGGCCCTGCTCGCTCAGGAAAGTCAGAAATGGGTTCAAGCTCAAAACATCCTTGAGGCCATATGGGATGACAGAAACAATGTTTCTACTGAGATACAGGCCGAAGTTCTTTTTTGGCTCGGCGAGGGAGAGCAGCACCAGGGTAATCTGGAAAAAGCTCTTGACTACTACCTGCGTCTTTCCTGGCAGTTTCCTGAACAAAATATCTGGGCAGTAACTGCCATGTATCGCGCTGGTCTTATTTATGAACAGCGTGGAATGCTGGATACTGCCAGAAATCTTTTTGAAAATGTTTTGAAAAATGCGGGAAGAAAAAGTCAGCAGGAAGCAGCTCGTCAGCGCCTTGATGCCATTGATGCAAGAATGGGATCTTCAAAAGACAGTGGCTCTTTTCTATTTTAATTATAATTACAACCAAACCAAGGGAGAAAAAATGAAGTATATAATATTTGAAGATTTTGCCGGTGAAGCGACTCCGATTATATTTCCGGAACGTGTATCATTTCTGGAAATGAGAGAGCAGATTCCATACACAAAGGTTTTGTCCGCGGGGATAGTAAGCCTTGATAAAGGACAGATTCGTTGCAGTGGACAATCAAAAGAACTGAAGATGTCTGCTTCTTCAAACGACAGTAAAACCATTGCAGAGTATTTAAACAGTCAGTGATGTGACTTGGAAGTAAAAGCGCCTCATCCGAGGGGACCGGGACCGAACTTGTGAGTAACAGTCTTTAAAGTGGAGCCTGCATCCTGCAGGCTGTTAAAGACCAGGCGGCTGGAAGCCGCCTCCACATTGGAGAATAGTCTCATATTGGGGAATTGGGACATTCTCCGCCAGGTACTATAAACAAGATTGTCAAAAGACCGGATTCTGGCTCAGTCAAACTTAAAGCAGGGCTTTAAGTTTATGGTCGAGTTCTTGCGTTTTGATATTAATCTCCTCAGAGCTTAATCTGGCAGGAACTCTGTATGGTTTTCCATAAATCACCCTGCATCCTGACCACAACCAGGGAAGCCTGAAACGATCCCAGGATTGAAACTCGATTTTTGTACTCATGGCCACCCTTGCCGGAATAATAAACGCCCTGCTGCGTGATGCCATATATATTATACCGGGTTTGGACTTATGTCTTGGGCCTCTTGGGCCATCAACGGTAAACACTACATCAGTTTTGTGTTTTTTCATCATTCTGGATGCTTCAAGCAATGCTCTCAACCCCTGCCTTGAGCTTGACCCGCGTGCCAGGTTGAATCCCAGCCTGGCAAGAATCTGTCCTATAAGTTCCCCATCCCTGCTCTTGCTGACCAGAACAGTTATCTCTTCGTCTCGGTGCAGATAGCAAAGAGGAAATACCTCCCCATGGAAAATAGCAAAGATCACCGGATGTTGTTTGCGCAACTCCAAAACCTCGGGATAATTGACTCTTGAATAATTGAGAGAACAGGACCACAACCTCATGAACAAAGTCAGGCCTGAATAAATGTATTTGTTGTTCAGATTAAGTTTCATTTTTTTATTATTTTACCATGGCTGTGTATGGTCCCTTTTCTGGAAATTGAGGCAAACGAAAAAGTTATGCCCATGCCTGAAAGTATTGATATTCTCTATGGATATCTTGAAAATCTATTAATATTACCTATTTGACCGAGGTATATCAACGAGCATATATTTAAAAGTTGTGCATATAAACTTTTTCCATCAATTTGATGCTAACTGAAATAAAAAACTGGATGCTGCCTGTCACTACAGCGACAACTATACTCTGGGCCCGGATGCAGGCTCTTATACTGCCGGAATTCTAAAGCTGTCTGAAACTTTTTTCGGCAGTAATGCCTGCCCCCAATTTGTACACAACGCAGAGTTTTTTTTAGTTTCGTTGAAGTGTTATATGGTGCGCCAAAAGGTGATTCTATGTCTAAAGAAAAAAAAATTCAATGCCAGGGTCTGCCTTGCCCCCAGCCAGTACTTAAGTGCAAGGAAGCTATTGAGAATGACAATCCATCTGAAATAACCGTGCTGGTTGATAATGACCCAGCCTTGGAAAATGTATCCAGGTTCCTCGCCCATCAGGGATACGAATTACATAAACCTGAAAAAGATGATGACAGCAACTGGGTCATTGCTGCCACACGTTCATCTTCATCTGCAGAACCACTTATTGAGAAAACAGCACCTGAGAATCAGTCTAAACATGATAATCGCATACTTGTCTTTCTATCAAGTGATAAAATCGGTAACGGAGATGATGAGCTTGGATCTAAGCTCATGCTAAGTTTTCTGAGCACCTTGCCGGAAATGGGAGACAGTTTGTGGCAGGTAGTTATGGTCAATTCAGGGGTTAAACTGAGTGTAGAAGGCAGCCCTGCCTTAGAGAGTCTGCGCAAGCTGGAACAGGAAAATGCATCTTTACTTGTATGCGGAACTTGTTTAGAATTTTTTGCTCTCACTGCGAAAAAAAGGGTTGGCCAGACTACAAATATGCTGGACATTATCAGCAGTATGAACATGGCTGATAAAGTTATTGCTTTTTAAGCGCCCTCCCCGGCTGCCTTGGGCCTGGCTTTTTTGTTTGCCTGAACCTGGTCACCAAAATACATTCTCACCATGGATAAACTATGTGTCGGCCGGATAGATTATCTAAATATCTGGCCCCTTTTTCAACTTTTGCAGGATGATCCCCTGACCGACTGCATAGAGTTCCAGGCCGGACATCCTTCCATGCTTAATGAAGGGTTAGCCCGGGGAAGTATTGATGTTTCCCCGTCCTCTTCTTATGAATACCTGATTCGTGCGGAGCAATACAGTGTTCTGCCTCATCTGGGGATTGGTGCCTGTAATGAAGTACAAAGTGTGCTTTTTTGTCTGCCTTTTCCATTTGAGCAGCTTGAAAAACACATTCAAAAAGGAGGGCCGGTACTTATAACCAGCGCTTCAGCAGCTTCTGTAGCTTTGCTCAAGGTGCTGTGGAACTTTTATTGGAAGTTGCCGGAACCGCAATGGAAAAAAACCGTACCCGGCACTTCCGGGTCTGAAAGATTACCTTTTCTGGAAATTGGCAATCATGCGCTTAAGATATATATTGATCAAAGACCTGATCTTTACATTATTGATCTTGCCAGGGAGTGGAAAAATTTTACAGGTCTGCCCTTCGTGTTTGCTCTATGGATAGTCAATCAGCATGCCTTGCAGGTCAAAACCGGGCTAATTGAAAAATTGCATGAATCTCTTATGAGCAGTGCACAGTCTCTGTCCGACAACTTTAAGAGTTTAGCTCAACTTTACCCTGACCCATGGGTTAGTCCGCAGATGATAGTGAATTACTGGCAGGGTATGGATTTTATCCTGACACCTGACCATATGGCTGGGTTGACTCTGTTTGGGCACTATCTGACACAAATGAATTTAATCAAAGGGATGCCAGTTCTCGAAGGCCGCATTAGGAGAAAATATGTGCTCTGGAAATGAAAAGCCGGATTTGAAAGATTTTATAAGCAACCTCAAAAAGCCTATGCCTTTGTCAGAGAAAGCTGGTCTTTATCTGCGCAATAACTTTTTGAAGATCAGGAAACTACAGTCCTGTTGCGGTAATCACGGTGAGCCTGGTTGCTGAGTTTCCAACAAATCAGCTGGTCCAGCTGGATAGGAAAGGTATTTGAGAGTTGATAGCTTTGAGTTAATTGTAAAATTCTCACGCGGGCTGTGCCCACAACCCAATTTAAACAAGAATAGTTAAGTTTGGGCGATAACCTTGCTTTTCAGACTAAAGACTGAAGGCTGAAGGCTGAAGGCTGAAGAATAAAGATCTTGGGCGTCATTGCTCTTTCAAGGTTAAAAAAATCTTATTTTTTTCTACAGATTGAAACGGTAAGCTACTAAAAAACAAAAAAAGAGCGAACCCGAAGTTCGCCCTTTTAAATATAATAGATTTGTCCTTTTGCATGTGGCATGGGACTAGATTGTTTCAAACATTAGCCATTGAAAAAACGATTGCTGTTCAAGTGAGTTCGGAGTACTTGCCCACTGCATGTTATCAGCTTTTTATTTTTCAGGCTGAAATAAAACATCCGTTCTTTATTAAATATTATTAACTGCCCTGCTCAGACGGGAAATTTTTCTCGAAGCAGCACGCCAGTGGATTACATTCTTTTTGGCTGCTTTATCAATACAGGAAGCTGCAAGCTGTAAAGCTTTTGAGGCAGATTCTGAATCCTTTTGTTCTATGGCTGCCCGGACAGCTTTGGTAGCGTTTTTAACACGTGTCTTGACTGCTTTGTTACGTTCTCTTGCTTTGAGGCTCTGTCTGTGTCTTTTTAATGCGGACTTATGGTTGGCCAAGGTAAAAACCTCCTGATTATTTAATCAATATTAATATTTACAAAAATAATTTCCAAGTATCTAAGAGTCCAGCCAGCATTTCGCATATTTCACAATGCTTGTATGATTGTTAAGCTAAAATGAAAAATTATGCATCTGCCATAAACAGCAAGTGCTGAAAAACTATGTCTTTTGCTGCTGTTTCCCTTAAAGCCTTTTACCGTTATAGCAAATAGATTTTCATGTCAAGCTAAAATAACTAAAGTCATAATGGAATGCAGACAAAGTCCGTTTCAGGTTATACCTGCAGGGCGGAAAAGTCAGCCAGTCTGCTGAGTCTTATGGCAAGAATGTTCAGCATGTTGAGCCTGTTCTCACGCAAGTCTTTGTCTTCAGCCATAACCATAACATTATCAAAAAAGTCATCCACTACAGGACGCAGTTGGTGCAGCTGGTCAAACAGGGCATCAAAGTCTTTTTGTTCCCACAGCTCATCCCATCCAGCCTGGATTTGCATTATTTCATCAGCCAGGGCTGATTCAAATTTGTCCTGAACAAGTTCTGATTTAAATTTGTCTGCAAGATCAAACCCTGTATCCACGCCCTGCTTGCGGATTATATTGTCAATTCGTTTGAATGTAAGAACTGCCGGTTCAAAGCCTGCATGCTTGCTGAACCTGATTAGAGCATCAAGTCGTTTTTCTGCTGTGAGTATGTTATCAGTTCCAGCCTGCAGCACAGCATCAACAAACTTGCCATTCACTCCCCTGCCCTGCCAGAAAGCCTTTAGTCTGACAGCTACAAAACGTAAAAGATCATCCTGGGCTTTTTGGAGGTCCTGTTTCCATTCAATGCCTTGATAAGTTTTACAACAGAAATCAAAAAGTCTTTGCAGGTTCAAATCAAGCCTGTATTCTAATATAATTCTGATTAGCCCAAGGGATTGACGTCTAAGCGCATAAGGATCAGCAGCCCCCGTGGGAATCATGTTCAAACCGAAGCAGCCCAATAAGGTATCTGATTTATCCGCCATGGATATAATGGCTCCGGCAAGAGTTTCAGGAACCTTTGATTCAGGCCCGGTGGGAAGGTAATGTTCATAAATTGCCCTGGATACCTCTTGAGGATAGCCTTCAAGCCGTGCATAAATACCTCCCATTATACCCTGAAGATCAGCAAATTCCCCCACCATTTCTGATACCAGATCAGACTTGCATATAAGGGCAGCCTTGGAGATATTATCTTTTGAATCTATTCCGAGCTCCTGACATAGATAATCAGCTATCTTTTCCATTCTTCTGACCTTGTCACCCATGGAACCCAGCGGAGCAAGGAATACCACCCGGTCAAGCTTGTTCTGTCTATCCTGAATGGTGACAGATCTGTCTGCATTCCAGAAAAACATGGCATCTTCCAGCCTTGCCTTAAGCACTCTTTCCCAGCCTTTGCGAACCAGGTCAACATCTTGTGGCTGATTATTAATAACAGTCAAAAAATATGGCAGCAATTTGCTGTTTGCATCTTCAAGACCAAAACTTTTCTGGTGAGCTTGCATGCTGGTAAGCAAAACTTCCCTGGGCAGCTCAAGATATTTATCTGCAAATTTGCCAAGAACAGGATTAGGATATTCTGATAAATTGGCTGTTTCTCTGATTAGATTATCATTTTCTACTATGTTTCCACTTACTTCATCTGCCAGTTCCTTGGACCTGTTCCTGATAATATTCATTCTCTGCTCAACATCGAGGATTACTCCAGCCTGCTTACTGATTATGGAAAAATAATCAGCAGCTGATGAAACCTGCCATGGGCCTGGCCCCAGGACTCTGTGCCCGTAAGTTGATGCTCCAGATTTTACATCAGAGATTTGAAAAGAAATGACTTTATCATCCAAAAGAGCCAGGATCCAGCGTACTGGACGTCCAAAAGTAAATGCGTCAGACCAGCGCATTTTTTTAGGAAAGTTCAAACTCTGAACTGCTTCAACACAAATTACCGGCAGAACCGAGGCTGTCTTTTGTCCACCAATAGTTTTATTGACTGCCAGGTATTCACCCTTGTCAGTCTTATGCCTGAACAAACTTTCAGCATCAATGTTTTGCGATCTGGCAAACCCCTGGCCAGCTTTGGTCAAATTATTGTTTTCATCAAACGCTATGGCACAGGGCGGTCCTGTGACCAGCTCCTGCTTTGAGTCCTGATGTTCCGCCATGGCTGATACATAAATGCAAAGTCTTCTTGGAGTGGAGTAAGCCCTCGTTGATTCATAGCTGATCATTTTTTTACTGAGAGCGTTTTGAAAAATTTGGTTCAGTTCAGTAGTAAGAGGTTGAAGAAAGCGAGCAGGCATTTCCTCAAACCCAATTTCCATAACAAATTCAGGCATTTTATTGTTCCTTGATTATAACTTAAATTATTATTTTAGCGCAGTGAATGGAGCATGGGGTATCCCATTTTTTCTCGTTGTTCATTATAGAGTACCGCTACTTTTGAAGCCAGTTTCCTGACTCTGGCAATGTATCCCGTTCTCTCGGTAATGGAAATGGCTCCTCTTGCTTCAAGCAAATTGAACAAATGAGAACATTTGAGACAATAGTCATAGGCAGGCCATGCCAGTTGTGCTTTGCATAATTGCAGGCTTTCCTGTTCAAACTTGTCAAAAGAGTCCAGCAGCATTTGCGGGGTGCTCATTTCAAAGTTATATCTGGAATGCTCCACTTCTCCCTGATGATGGACCTGCCCGTATGTTACATCAGGGCTCCATAGCAAATCATAAACTGATTCTTTTTCCTGAAGATACATGGAAATTCTTTCTAAGCCGTAAGTGATTTCAACACTTATTGGATCAAGATCAATGCCTCCGACCTGCTGAAAATAAGTAAATTGTGTGATTTCCATGCCATTTAGCCATACTTCCCAGCCCAGGCCCCAGGCCCCTAAGGTTGGTGACTCCCAGTCGTCTTCAACAAAGCGAATGTCATGCTTTTGAGAATCAATGCCCAATACGCTCAGGCTTTGCAGATAAAGATCCTGAATATCAGCGGGTGAAGGTTTCAGAATAACCTGAAACTGATAATAATGTTGCAGACGATTGGGGTTTTCTCCATATCTTCCGTCCGTGGGTCTTCTTGAGGGTTCAACATAGGCAGTCCTCCAGGGTTCAGGACCGATTACCCTTAAAAAAGTTGCTGGATTGAATGTTCCGGCACCTACTTCCAGGTCATATGGCTGTTGAAGTACACAGCCTTTATCAGTCCAGTATTTCTGGAGACTTAGAATTACTTCCTGAAACAACATTTTTTTCTCCATAGTTTGTAACTGTTCACCACCATGAGGCTACTTTCAATTCAGTCATTCCTTATCCCTGGTCATGGTCCGGGATGACGGACTGTTACAGTATTTGGGTTTTGGGTTTTTTAAGTTTTTGATTATTCAATATGAAATCCTACAAGTGCCTCTACAATTTGATAGCAATCCTTAAGCAGATCATTAGACAGAGACCATTGCGCCCACTCATACGGTCTGGTTTCCCTTAGTCTGTTCATGAAAAGCAAAGAATCTCTGCGTACCTTTATTCCCCTGTAAGCCTTGCTCATACAGCCCGGACAGGCCATCCTTCCCTGAGCGTACAGGAAAAAGGGATCAGCAATATTGATGAGTTGTTTGCCGCAATCTCGACAAGAGTCAATGCTGGGGCCAAATCCATGAATGAAGCAGGCCTTGGCTCGGAAAAGCAGTGGCAAAAAAACCGGAGCCTCAGGGATATCTTCAAGTGTCTGCAGATAGTCAATGGTAAGATTGTAAAGCTGTGCAGAATCATCACCTTCAAGACAAATTTTTTGAACAAAGCGCAGACTGTTAACTGCCATACCCAGTTTTGCCTGATTCTTCTTCAGTTCAGGGTACCCACAGATAAGGCTGCCCTCTTCAAGGGTAAGATATTTATTTCCCGGGCTTGAGTTGACTTTAAAAAGGACAAGATTAAGCGGATCAAGACATCCACAAAACCTGCGTCTGCTCCTGCATCCCCCAAAAGCAAATCCGGTCAGCACCCCCCTTTGAGGTGTCAGAAAACGGACCCAGAGGTCATATTCCTTAAATTTCCCTGTACGGGTTATTAATACTTTTTCAGCAAAGTACATTGGACAGGTGCCAAAATCACGGAGAGCTGATATCTATTGTCCTGACCTCACCAGAAGCAGCATCAAGAGGGTAAGGTTCACCATTAATGACTAAATCTACTCCACCTGCATTACCGAGAGTCAGGCGGACCCGATCTTCAAATTCAATAGAAATCCGTTCTCCGGAGCGCAGGTAAACTTCGCGACTGGAGCCATCTATCATGGCCATCATCCAGCAGTCTTCCCTGGCCTGAATCACAAGCTGGTTTATCTCGGGCTGTTCTTGAAGTTGTTCTTGTTGTTGTGCGGCAGGTGCCTGAAATTCCCGGTCGTCTGCATCTGCCTGAGCCGGAGGAACTTCAGGTTCGGCCGTTTCCAGGGTAGTTTCATCTTCCAATATGGTGTCATCCTGACTCTGCCGGGTAGAGTCTTCCTGCAAAGCTTCCTGATCCTGAGCTTCATATTCTGGAATGCCTGTCTCAATCTGCAATGCATCATCTGTTTCATCTTCAAAAGCCTGGAAGTCAGGCGCCTGGTCCTGCGGGTAGGATGGAGGAATAAACGGATCTATTTCCTGATAATGTGATTCCTGCGGTGCTGGATCGCTGAAATGATCATTTTGAGCATGTTCATATCCTGATTGGAAAGCATTATATACAAACCATCCAAAACCGCTGACAACAATAACAGCAAGGAGAATTACCAGTACCTTGAGGTAATCACACAGTTTAGACTTACTGTCTGAGGATTTCAGGGAAGTTGGCAGGTCATCCTCGCTGATTTTTCTGAAATGATCCTCAGCTGAACATATTGTGGCAAAATCATCGCTGATTTTCTTCCAGTCTAAGTTGAGATAGCGTGCATAGTTCTGGACAAAACCTTTTGCGTAAACCGGATGAAGGGATGCAGGCACTTCTCCATTTTCCAGCGATTCAAGAAAGTTTAAGCTTATGCGAGTATCTTCGTGGGCTTTTTGCAGGCTGATCCCTTGATTTTCTCTTTCAGCCTTCAGTAACTGTCCTATATCCAATAGTTCCATAATAACCCCCAGGCATACCATTCAGCAAAAATGCAATGACAGGCATTTGCCTGATTAATTAATGTTTTTTATCAGTCTCAGCGCATGGGAGCATTACGCTTTCTCTTCTTCGCGATAATCCGGGAAGAGTGCTTATAACCTGATATCTATGACCGCGTTGCTTCTCAACCCCTGGATATATTCATCATATCTCGTATCCAGTTTGGTGTCGAAAATTATTTCACGAATGTCGTCTTTGACCTCTTCCATGGGAATGGATCCGCCTGATTTACCTTCCACTAACTTAAGAAGAGCGCCTGCTCCTCTGACTTCAAAAGCTTGACTGATATCTCCCTGGGTCATTCCTGTAAGTGCGTTGCGCCAGTCTGAGGCAAGTCGATTCCAGGCGACAAAACCCAGGTCACCTCCCTCATCTGCATTGGGACCCTGTGAAAACTCCTGGGCAGCAGAGTTAAAGTCCATTCTGCCAGCCATAATCTCCTCTCGGACACGTTGCGCGTGGCCTTTGGTGGGAACCAGGATCACTTTGAGATGGACCTGTTTTTCCTGTGCAAACTGATCTATATTATTTTGATAATAAGCCTTGATTTCATCCTGGGTAACCACAATTTTTCTTCGCACCATCATGCTCAGGACTCGCTGGCGGATTATCGAGTCTTTGATTTGATCTTCAAAAACTTCGCGGGTCAGACCCTGTTGGCGCAGGGTCTGCTCAAACTGTTCTTTAGTAAAGTTATTTTCAATCTTGATCTGTTCAATATGGTTGCTGATTTCCCTTTGTGTAACTTCAATTCCGAATTTCTCAGCTTCCTGTTTAAGAAGGAGATCGTTGATCATCTGCTGAAGAACCTGCTGCTGAGTCTGTCTAAGCTGGCTTTCAGGGATTTGCGAAATATCTACATCATCAAACAGGCCTATGAGGTGCCTCATCCTGGCATCAAGTTCAAACAAAGTAATGGATTTGCCATCAACAAGCGCCACAACTCTGTTGACCAGCGAAGCTGAGACAAATTGCTGGCTGAATATAATCAGCAATGTGCACAATAGTATCTTTTTCATTAAAACTCCGAAAAACTATAAAACGCGAACTGCTCCCGTTTCAACCTATCTCTTTTAAAAGTGTACTGTTAATTTCAATATTTGATTTCAATACAGCCTGTTCCAACCATTGCTTAAATTTATCGGACAACTTTTTTTCCAAAATTTTTTCTTCAATAAGATCGTAAACCTGGTAAGGCTTTAAAAGCTGGTCCTCCAGAAATTCTGCAACGTATAGCACAAAAAAACCCTGATTGTCATCCGGTCTTATTCTGTTGAAGGAGCCAGGCTCCATAACCTTTATATCGCCTGCAAGGTTCAGAGGCAACTGATCGACTCTCATCTCATATTGATTGGCTTTAAGTCCTTCAATGCTCAGAATCTTAGTAATTAAATCCTGGCTGCTTTCCATAGAGGAAATTTTTTCCATGGCTTGCTCAAGAACTTCCTGGCTGCCTGCATTAAGATAAATAAAAATGACCCTTTCCGGCAGGTGGAATTTATAAATATTGTCTTGATAATATGACATTATTTCTTCTAACCTGACATCAATATCAGAGTATAGAACCCGTGTGACGAACTTATCCCACATGACCTTGTTTTTGATTCCTGTCCGCCAATAGTTGAGATCAATGTACTCTTCAATGAGGATTTTTTCGAACTCATCGTCAGGGTAGTCTTCTCTGATCTGATCTTCTATTTCCTGAATTTCGCTGTCAGCAACGTTTAAGCCCTGCTCTTTGAGTTCATCCTCAATAAGAAGAAGCAGTATCTTATCCAAAAGTACCTGTCCATAAGCACCTTTCATTTCCTGCAGAGATGGAGGTAGAGGGTCCATCCAGTCAAAAAAGAACATGTCATACCCTGCCTCTATATCTTTGAGATAAACAGGATTGCCGTTGACCCTGGCCACCACATCTTCTGAATATTCATTTTGACTGCAGGACCATAGAAGCAACAGTGATAAAAATAGAATCAAGAACAAAAATCCTGGAATTTGCTGGGTATGGCGATGGAACATTGGCTGAAAGTTCTAAATATCTTGCGAGTTAAAAGTTATCACAAATTGAGCACATTATCATAACATCTCGTTGACCATGGATTCAACCATTTTTCTCAATTGCTTCAAGTTGTTGTTTATAGATTCATTATTTGACAAACGCAACTCCAATTTAGAGGGCGGAACCAATCTCGCTGTATCACTGTGTTTTTCCACCCATTGCACAAGTTTTACAGGATTTAGCTGCTGATTGTTTTCAGACCATTCAACTGCAAACCTGTTTTCCTGAAACTCAACCTTATCCGGGTTTAAATTTTTTATGATTTGTTTAGCCTCAAGTACGGACAGAAAACTATCGAGCTCTTGGGGCAGATTACCATATATGTCCTTTATTTCCTGGCGCACATCGCTGATGCCAGCCAGGTCCGAACAGGCGGATAACACCCGATAGTAACGCAGCCTTTCTTGAGAGTCAGGGATGTATTTTTCCGGTATAAAAGCAGGAAATCCAATTGAGGTCTCAAAATCACCTTTTGCCTGGACAGGGTCTCCCTTTTGTTTGGCCACCTCTTCCTGAAGCATGTCCAGAAATAAATCAAG
The DNA here is from genome assembly GCF_000934755.1 of Desulfonatronovibrio magnus. Taxonomy (NCBI): domain Bacteria; kingdom Pseudomonadati; phylum Thermodesulfobacteriota; class Desulfovibrionia; order Desulfovibrionales; family Desulfonatronovibrionaceae; genus Desulfonatronovibrio; species Desulfonatronovibrio magnus. The sequence goes on along the minus strand of NZ_JYNP01000017.1, from coordinate 37,705 downwards.
ACCCACTTTCCCAATCTGACCAGATTGGACTTCACCAAGAAGATTTCCGGCTCCACGAAGACGCAGATCTTCCATGGCAACCTGAAATCCTGCTCCAAGGTAGTCCAGATCAAGAATGATCTGCATTCTTTTCCTGGCTTTATCATTAAGACTGTCATCCTCGGGCACAATAAAATAGGCATATGCCTGTTTTTCTGACCTGCCGACCCTGCCTCTAAGTTGATAAAGTTGCCCTAACCCGAATAACTGGGCCTGATCTACTATAAGAGTATTGGCCCGTGGAAAATCAAGTCCGGATTCAATAATTGCCGTGCAAACCAGAATATCCAGTTCATGTCGCCAGAAACGGTGCATTGTTTCTTCCAGCAACCTTTCGGGCATTCGACCGTGAGCCATGCCCACCCTTGCTTCAGGGGCAATTTCTCTTACATATCGACTAACTTCATCTAACCCTCTGATTCGATTATAGACCCAGAAAATCTGGCCTTGTCTGTCCAACTCTCTTTGTATGACCTGCTGTAAAAAATCACGATCTTTTTCAATGATGGAACTCTCCACAGGCTTGCGGTCCACAGGCGGAGTTTCAATCAAACTCAAAGTTCTGATTCCTGAAATGGACAATTGCAGCGTTCTCGGGATGGGAGTCGCGGTCAGGGCAAGCACATCAATGTTCTGCCTGAATCTTTTGAGTTTTTCCTTATGTTTGACTCCGAATCGTTGTTCTTCATCAAGAATCAAAAGAGAAATATTGGGCAGGATAACATCTTTGGAAAGTATTCTATGAGTTCCAATGAGGATATCCACCTCACCTCTTCGCGCCGCATTCAGAATGTTTTTTTGTCTGGCCTGGGTTACAAACCTGCTCAACATACTGACATTGACGGATAAATCTTCCATGCGCTTGCGGAAGTTAAGGTAATGTTGTTCTGCAAGAACAGTTGTCGGGCAGAGGATGGCTACCTGTTTTCCATCCTGAACAGCTCGAAAAGCGGCCCGCATGGCCACTTCAGTCTTGCCGAATCCTACGTCGCCGCAAACCAGGCGATCCATTGGTTCGGGTTTCTCCATGTCTTCCATGACCTGCTTAATGGCCTGCTCCTGATCCGGTGTTTCATCAAAACCAAATGTGGCTTCAAACTCCCTGTAAAGCTCTCCTTCAGGACCGTATGAATAGCCCTTGGCCACTTTACGATAAGCGTACATGTCAACCAGATCTTTTGCTATCTTTTCAATAGCCTTTCTGACTCTTGCCTTGGTCTTGGACCATCCGGTGCCGCCAAGACGATCCAGTGCTGGAGAAATTCCTTCAGGACCTTTATATTTTTGAACAAGTGAAAAGCGGTCCACCGGAAGATAAAGCTTATCATCATTAGCATACTCAATGATAAGAAAGTCATTGGCTGATCTGCCGGCGCTTACTCTTTGCAGACCATGAAATCGACCAAGTCCATAGTCTCTATGAACCAGAAGATCACCCTGGGCAATATCGTCAAGTCCTGACAAACCGGCAAATTTACCCTGCACAGCCCTGCCCCGGTCTGATTTCAAGGGCTGAATAACATCTTCACCCAAAATAACTATATGGTTCCATTCCAGACTCATCCCTCTGCCGAGAGGAGCAACAAGGGCATACAAACCTCTGCGATCAGGGTCATACTCGGTTTCGAATCTGAGTCCGTCCTGACTGATTATGTTCAGAAATTTTTCTCTGGACTTATGGGTATTAAACGCCAGGATTACCTGATGAGCAGTTCTTCTCCATTCTTTTATGGCTTCTACCAGAGTATGCCATGGACGCTTTCCATGCTCAGGTTTCCAGAAGATATCTGAAAAAGCCCGATAGTCTTTTTCCGGCAGATCCAGCCCATGCTGCTTCTGTCCAATGATCAGTTTTTCAAACATCAGTTGCGGCTTGTTCTGCCAGATGGTGCGAGACCTTGATTGGGTCTGAAAAAAATAATTTTGCGGATACTCTCTTTCTTCTGCTATGCAACGAAACTTCCACTCTTCTTCCTCAAGCCCTGTTCTGATCTCATTGAGGTCAGTAAGAAGAAAAAATGTATCTTCAGCAATGAAATCAGCAAGAGTGGAAGGAGTCTCATAATACATGCCCACGGGATAATTCTGCTGCTGCAGAGATAGTTTTTCCCGAAGAAGATGATATACAGCAGGGCTTACTTCACTTATGGTTTTCAGATGAAACAGTTTCTGCTCTGCCTGGGTTTTCAGTTCTTCATCGAACAGGCAAGGTGCGGCTGGCATGATCAGGCATTCATCCAGTTCTATCAGAGATCTCTGTGTCAGAGGATCAAAAGTTCTGATGCTTTCAATACGATCTCCGAAAAATTCCATTCTTACAGGATAAGAGTAACCAGGAGGAAAAATATCAAGAATATCTCCCCTGGAAACAATTTCACTGCTCTGGGAAACACTGGCACGACGTTCATATCCCCAGGCAATTGCCTGGGTTAGAATACGTTCCGGTGAAAAATCTTCATGCGGAACTAATAAAAGATAAGAGTTTTCAACCACTTTTCTGGGAGGAAAGTAATGCAGAATTAAATTGGATGGAATGATAGACACGGCAGGCTTGTTGTTGATAAGGCTGAAAAGTCCTGGCCAGAGACTGTTCCATCCCTCTTTTCTCCTAATGGAAACATCCGGCAGAATATTCCAGGACGATTCCCAGAATTTATCCTTGTCGCGCTTGAAGTTGGAAAAAATACCGGATAAGGCGTTATATAGAGAAAGATTTTTGCTCGGAGGTACAAGCAGAACTACATTTTTATTTTTGCTGAGAAGATACCTCGCGAGGTAAATCTGACTTGCCGGACCTGATTTATAAAAGTATACCTGTTTATGATCTCCCATATGGGAAAACAAAGTGTTTTTCAGTTCTGTGGTTATGAACAATTGTGATTCCTTACAAGTAACTAGAATAGTTTTGATAATAAAATCAAACGGTTAAAATTTTCATTTTTTTCGATTTTTGCTTATGATTGATGGACATTTGCCTGAAAAATTCCGTCAAAGATGAGAGCTTTACGCCAGGCACAGGGACTGTCCCTCGCTGTGTATTTTTTATCATTAAAGCAAATTTCTTCCAGGAACCAATGGAGCATCAGTCTTGTTTGTAGCACCTCGCGGGGACTGTCCCAATTTCCAGAAAAGTGACAGAGTCTTAAAGTTACTCACACGTTCGGTCCTGGTCCGCCCAGGTGAGGAGCTTCTAAGTAACTACAATCGAATATGTAATAAATTCAAGCTATTATGCTTTTACCATACAGATTGCTTCGGTCGCTTAGGCTCCCTCGTGGGTGACAGGTTTTCAGCAACCACATCCCTGACAGTTCAGGTGTCATTGCGAGCGAGTCTTCGAGCGCGGCAATCCTTGTTGCGAGCGAAGCGAAGCAATCTCGTGCTAAGGTTATTTACCTCTTTTTTTGTGGCTTAAGCCACATTTCAAAGAAGCGGCTGGAGCCGCAAGAACAAGACGTCCTTAGGCTGGAGCCTGGGAACGAGTGGTGTAAGTTACTCTCAGGTTCGGTCCCGGGTCGCCCGGGTGAGGAGCTTCTAAGTGACCATAATTTGATTTAAGCTGTTTCAGAATATTGCTGTTACACAAGTTTGTCAGGGAGCATTACGCGTTTTTGGTAAGTTAACCCCAGTTACTATTACAAAGGGATTTATTGACCGTTGACGTAAAAACTCTTATTCAAACTGCGTCCGGGATGAGAGCTATATAATCTTGATGATCATTATTTGCAATTTCTGAAAATGTGCCTGCCGATTATTTTTGAATCAGCTTTTCCGGTTACAGAAAAATCAGATGATGCTCCAACCTGGGTCTAACTGAGGTATAAAGGGGATTTTTAAAGAACTTTTTCCGCAACCCAACAGGAATTGGATTCGTTGTAATAGTTTAGCCCTTTTCTAAGGAAAGCAGGGGGCAGGCACCCCAGCCCTTGTTTTTTGTTGATGTAAAACACAGACTTAATAAAACAAGGGCTGAGAGAGCCAGTCCCCCTCCGGGCTGTATGCCTCCGGGCAGGAAGCCATGCCACATGCAAATGGCTAAACTGTTACGATTCGTTAACTTGGTGTGATAAGAAAATTCAGGACGAAGGCTGATGTTTCAGGCCTCTAATCATTGCAAACGATAAAAAATGGAGATTGATATGGGAGAATTGACAAAATTTAAGGATCTGCCCATTAATTGGGATATTGGTCCGGCCGATGCTGTGGCTTTACATCTGGAGTGGGGAAATACCGGGTACTTGGGGAAACACCAGAATTCCGACGACGAAACTTTCTATTTTTCAGTAGACTCCTGGAGTGAGCCATATATAGTCCGACTGCAGAAAATGACCAAAGATGGTTCTGAAACCTTGCATGAAATGGAACTTCCCAAAGAGTTCTGGGATTGTTGCAGGGCCAAGGGAGCTCATGAACTTCCTGAAGATATTAAGGAGTGGTTGAAAAAAAAGTTCTAACAGGATGCATCTCAGGATTTAGCTTGACCCGTTTACTTTTAAACGGGTCATTTGTCCGTTACGATTATAAACATGGTAAGTACCTTGATTACTGGAGCGTGTACTTACAGTGTCTGGGGCATCAAAAAACTGTTCTTCATCCCTTTCCTGTTTTTGCTGCTGCCTGCCTTGATCCTTAGGACGTTCCCTGCCATGGGCGTCAGGGTCTATTTTCAATGCCCTGATTCCAGGCTGAAGCCCTGCTTTAATTTCTTCAGGGCTTTTAGAAGTGACTTGCACAAAATTTTGAACCAGCATAATAGAACCTCCTTTCAACCTGACAGTCCCGCCCGGTGCAAAGAGCCTGACTGCTAACTTTTTCTGAGGGGATCATATTTTCCTTATCGGTTAATCAACCAAAGATCTTTAGAAGTTTTTTCAATAACTTATGAGAAACTTTTTGATATTTTCATAAACTTTTTTATGCTTTAATTGTTTATTTTGATTTACATAAAATTAATTTTGGCCACCATGTTCTGGGGAGGAACCTTTACTGCAGGCAGACTGGTTTCACAGCACGTCCCCCCTTTTTCTGCAGCTTTTCTCAGGTTTCTCATAGCCTCTGCCTGTCTTGTTTATCTGGTCAGAACCTTAGAAGGAAGGTTACCCGGTCTTGATCGTGGGCAGTTCTTGCAAATTTTTTTTCTCGGTATGACCGGAGTTTTCGCTTATAATGTTTTTTTCTTTTATGGTCTTCAGACTGTAGAGGCCGGCAGGGCTGCGGTCATAGTTGCCACAAATCCCATTTTCATTGCCCTGCTCTCTGCCTTAATGTTTAAGGAAAGCTTAGGAAGCCTGAAAATTGCCGGTATTTTTCTTTCTGTAAGTGGAGCAGTTCTGGCCATTACACGGGGACAACCCTTTCATGTTCTGGATCAGGTCATTAGCACGGGTGATCTGGCCATAGCCGGATGTGTTTTAAGTTGGGCTGCCTATTCCATTATGGGCAAGTACTCCATGTCAAGACTGTCTCCTCACAGTGCTGTTACTTTTTCCTGCATAACTGGAACAGTTGCTCTTTTTCCTCCTGCTGTCCATGAAGGACTGTTTCAATATGTTACTACTGCTCCATTTGCAGTCTGGGGGTGCCTTGCTTATCTTGGTTACTTTGGAACGGTTTTAGGCTTTACCTGGTATTATGAAGCTGTCAAAAGCATTGGCCCTTCCCGTGCTTCAGTGTTTATTAATTTTGTTCCGTTATTTGCTGTATTTATTGGCTTTATAATTCTCAAAGAATCACTTGATTACTCTCTGTTAGCCGGTGCTGTCATGGTCAGTTGCGGGGTTTACCTTGCCAATAGACAATCCTTTAAAACAAAAATAAAATACTAACTCAAAAATATTCATTATCTACAGAGTGAAAAAATGACCACAGACAATTCTTCAAGTAAAAGTTTAACTTTCTTCCTGGAAGAGCAAATCCCATTCAATAAACACTTAGGCATCAAGGTTGTGGCAGCTGAAAACGGTTTTGCCCGTCTCTTGCTTCCGTTTAAGCCCGAATTTGTTGGTGATCCAAGAAGACCTGCACTGCATGGAGGTATATTATCCACTCTTATTGATACCTGTGGTGGAACTGCTTTGTGGACCAGGTGTCGGGTCAACGATGCTATTGCCACCATTGACATGCGTGTGGACTATCTTCGTCCTGCACCGGAAGCAGACCTTATTGCCGAATCAAATGTCAGGCTCATGGGAAATCGTGTGGGCAACGTACATACAAGGGTCTTTATTGAGGAAAAACCGGACCAGAGTATAGCTGAGGGCAGAGCTGTGTATAATATACGCAGGAAGACTTCTTAAAAACCGTCAAACATTAAAAAATCCGTAATAGTTTAGGCATTTGCATGTGGCACGGCTTACTGCCCGGAGGCTTACTGCCCGGAGGCATACAGCCCGGAGTGCCTGTCCCCTGCTTTCCTTAAAAAAGGGCTAAACTATTACAAAAATACAAAGTTTAAAAATATGAAGTCTACTTCCCAGTTTTCCCCTTCCTCCCTGAAATATAAAAGCCAGGTTGTATTTACTACGCAAGGCATAAAGGATGGCTTTATCAAATGCCTGCCTCTGGGAATAGGAGTTTTTGCTTACGGCCTTGTTTTTGGTGTTCTTGCAGTACAAAGCGGTATGACTCCGGTACAGGCTCAGCTTATGAGTCTGCTGGTCTTTGCAGGAGCTTCTCAACTCATGAGTCTGGAATTATGGGGACCTCAACTCCCTGTATTAACCATTATACTGACAACTTTTGTCGTTAATCTCAGACATATTTTGATGGGAGCAGCCATGAGGGACTGGCTTGTCCGGACAGGACCCGGAAAATCATATTTCAGCCTTTTTTTTATGACAGATGAGTCATGGGCTCTTTCAGTAAGAGAAATGGCCTCAGGTAAAAAGGATGCCGCGTTTTTGCTTGGGTCCGGACTATGTATCTATTTTTTCTGGAATCTTTCCACGCTATTTGGAGCAAGTGCTTCGTTCTGGATAGACAGGCACCTTGCTGATCCTGCCGTAATTGGTCTGGACTTTGCCTTTACCGCAGTATTCATAGCCCTGCTGACCTTTTTCTGGCAAGGTAAACATCAAATCCCAGTCTGGTTAACCGCAGGCGCAGCGGCCTGGATTACTTTTCTGCTCCTCCCGGGGAAGTGGTACATTATTATAGGCGGAATAGCCGGTGGAATAGCAGGGGCTTTTAGAAAATGACTGAACTTCCTGCCCTGCTTATATATGTAACTATTTTTGCCATGGCCCTGGTTACATACATAACAAGATCAGGTGGCCTGTTTATTGTCAGCAGAATCAGTCCCTCGCCCAGGGTACGTGCTTTTCTCCAGCATATGCCTTCTTCCATCCTGGTAGCCATTATTATTCCAACTCTTGCAGGCAAAGGGCCTTCAGAACTGCTGGCAGCTGCAGCTGCAGCACTTGCCGCTATTCTCACTCGAAACCTGATAGTGTCCATTATCTCAGGCTTGCTTGCAGTATCCATCTTGCGTAATTTTGTGTTCACCTGAACTTGATCATCTTTATCTCGTTCCATCCCTGCACTGCAAGTGATCTGATATTTGGCAATCAACTACATGGGCTTTACAATTACAGTAAAGTAATTGTAGGATTAAATAAATATAATGGCTAAAGCTGGTTTCGCCCACAAGCTAGCATAGGATGCTGGAAGTTGCTTCAAAGCTGTCGTTACTTCGAAGCTCCTCACCCGGGCGGACCAGGACCGAACCTGTTAGTAACTAACACCCCTCGTTCCCAGGCTCCAGCCTGGGGACGTTTAGTTCTTGCGGCTCCAGCCGCTTCTTCAAAATGTGGCTGGAGCCACAAAAAAGAGGTAAATAACCTTAGCACGAGATTGCTTCGCTTCGCTCGCAACAAGGATTGCCGCGCTCGAAGACTCGCTCGCAATGACACCTGAGCTGTCAGGGATATAGTTGCTCAAAACCTGTCACCCACAGAAAGCCAGTGCACTATGGGATGATCCTGATCGCCTGGATATAGTTGCTGAAAATCTGTCACCCACGAGAGAGCCTAAGCAACCGAAGCAATCTGTATGGTAAAACCATAATGCCTTGAATTTATTACTAATTTGGTTTTAGTTACTTGCAAGCGCCAAACAGATACAAAAACGGTAGGGTTAAATCATGAAAGAATTTTACTTAGTGCTCTTCAACATAATACTGTTCCTCACCGCCTGCGGGCAAGATAAGTCCTCCCACTTTGATTGCACAGATCCACTTGGATGTGTCCATTTACAGGCAGACGATCCCATAAAAATTGTTACTCTGCAGGCCCTGACAGGGCCACTCGCCAATTCCGGCCTTGAATACACACAAGGTATGAAGCTGGCATCTTCCATGAGAAACCATGTCATTAAAGGCCATCCCATTGAGATAAGTATATTCGACTGCAGGTGTTCACGGGAAGGTGGCTTTATTGCCGCACAGAAGATTACGTCAGAGCCATCAGTAATAGCAGTTCATGGCACTACTTGTTCAAGTTCCAGCGTTCCAGCTGCAGAGATTCTATCCAATGCAGGTATGGTGCTCATTTCAGGCAATGCTACAGCTCCTTCTCTAACTTCAATTGAGGGTCGCAAGGGAGAACACTGGCAACCTGGTTTTTTCCGTACTGTAGCCAGTGATATTTATCAGGGTGTTGCTGCAGCACATTTTTCTTTTCAATACCTTGGCATTTCTAAAGCAGCCACTGTAAATGATGGAGATCCATACACAGCAGGTCTGACGTCGTCTTTTGAGAGTGCTTTCAAAAATCTGGGAGGGGAAGTGGTTTTTTCTTCAGAGGTAAATAAAGGTGATACAAACATGGTTCCTCTTCTGGAAGCTATTGCCATGTCTGGATCTGAAATGCTTTTTCTGCCTCTTTTTCCCAGTGAGGGATACCATATTGTTAAACAAAAATCCCAAGTCGACGGACTTGACCATCTAATTCTCATGACTGCAGACGGAATGCTTAATTATACCCTTATCAACACTGTTTCAGACAATGCCCCTGGTTTATACTTTGTTAGCCCCAAGTTTCCTGATACACTTGAATACAAAGACTTTACAGAAAGTTTTTCCGCCATGTTCAACCAGAAACCCAAAGCCACCTTCCATGCTCAAAGCTTTGATTCAGCCTTATTGTTATTATCCGCCATTGAAAATGCTTCACAAAAACTTGGGGATGGTTCTCTAATTATTATGCGTCAAGAATTGCGTGATGCCCTGTACTCAACCCGAAATTTTACCGGCGTTACTGGATCACTCAACTGTGATGAGTTTGGAGATTGCGGAATTGCCGGTTACAATCTGCTTCGCTTTGATGAGCCTGAAGCAGGGTTTGAGGGCCTGATAAATAATATAGTTTCTACATATAAATCAACTCCTTAAATCTACTCTTTTTCCTGCTTTGCATATGGCACGGGACTTTTGCCATGAAAAAGGTTTAAGCAGCTTCAGAACCCATGCGGCAAAAGACTTAGTTCCGAGGTCGGTTAATAACTCGCGTTGAATTGTAAACGCGACAAGCAGATACCTTAACTGGATTAATTGCGAGTTTTTTAGGAAATGAAACTCTACATATCTAAAATCAAACACAGATGGAAAAACTTAAAAGTCGTCACTAAACTGGCAATTTCCATGGGCTGTCTACTTTTGCTGCTTCTGCTTATTGCTGGTAATGGCTTTTTATCCATGGCCATTATGCAGAAAAGAATGGAGAATACTATCATTGCCAGCACAGAAATCCGCAAAACTGCCATGGAGATGGAGGCAGGTCTGCATAAAACCAGACAATTGGAACGTGACTTCTTTTTACGCTGGCCCCGCATAGGTTTTTCCAGTGCATATGATATTTATGTCAGTCAGATTCGTGATGAAATGAATTCTGTCATCAAAACCAGCCAGAAGCTTCAAACACTTATTGAAGAGTCTCATGTCAGCAGTGAACTGCGTCAGAATATACCATACATTGATTTCTATCTCTCTGCTGCAGAGAGATATTCTCTGGCTCTTAATGAGGCTGTCAGTCTTGTGGCTCTTTTGGGGGAGCAGGACACAGGAGCCCAGTTTGTATTGGAAAAAAGATTTCATGAACTTTTTGAGAAGCTGCAAAGTATTGATCAGCCTGATCTTGTTATTCAGGCCCTTGAGTTTGAATCTCTCAAAAAAGACTATATTGCCACCAGACAAAGACCAGCCATGCAAGCCTCCTTTAATATCATGTCAGGCCTGGAATCCAACATCAAATACCTGATGAATATCTCACCCGAGATGAAGATGGAGATTCTGAACAGTTTACAGCAATACAGGGATCAAGCCTTGAAAGTTCTGGAAATTGACAGAGATATTCTCAGCAAGTTTAATGAATTCGATGTTCAGATACAGTCCCTTGAGCCAATATCCGCATCCTTGATTGCCATGGCCAACCAAGAAGTAGACATGGCAAGGCAGGTTATCTCCAGAACAGCAAAAACAGCAAATATTATCCTGGGCAGCGCTTTGTTCTTTTCAATTATGTTTTCCGGACTGGTGGCCCTGATAATTTACAAAAGCATTGTTCGCAATGTTGCCAGACTTTCCAGAACAGCGAAAGAGTTCAGCCAGGGTAACCTGTCTGCACGAGTTCCTGTCATTTCAGATGATGAATTGGGACGTCTGGCCGTAACTTTTAATGATATGGCAGATCGTACATCTGACCTGCTGGTTGAGCTTGACAGAAGAGCTGAACTTGCAAAGGCCAGACTGTTTCAGGCCATTGAGGCCATCGAGGACGCGTTTGTGCTGTTTGATAAATCAGACAAAATTTTATTCTATAACTCAAATTTTAAAGAATTGTTTTATGATCTCGGTTCCTACTCCGGTCAGGGAGTATCGTTTGAAGATTTTATCAGTGCTTGTGCCCGCTCTGGACTGTTTCTGTCTGCCAATAATCGAGAAAAAGAATGGATTGCTGATAAGGTTGAGGCGCATGCCTATCCTCACAAACCCCATGAAGAAGAGTTAAGCACGGGTTCATGGCTTGAAATAAGTGAGTTCCGAACAAAGAATATGGAAACTGTTGGCATTATCAAAGACATAACTGAGCGCAAGCAAAATGAGGAAGCACTGCAACTAAGCGAGGAAAAATACAGACTGTTAATTGAGAATCAGACTGATCTGGTGGTTAAAGTCGATGCCTCAGGCCATTTTGAATTTGTGAGCAAGTCCTATTGTGATCTTTTCGAGAAATCCGAAAAAGAGCTTATTGGCACCAGCTTCATGCCTCTTGTTCATGAAAAAGATCAGGAAAATACTGCCCGAGCAATGGAGTCCCTGTTCAAGCCGCCATATCAATGCTATCTGGAACAAAGAGCCAAAACCAGGCTGGGATGGCGCTGGCTGGCCTGGGCTGATAAGGCAATACTTGATGAAAATAATGAAGTGGTTTCCATTGTAGGAGTCGGCAGAGATATTACTGATCTGAAAAAGGCTGAAAAAGAACGTTTAAGTATGGAAAGACGCCTTTTACACTCCCAAAAATTAGAAAGCCTCGGGGTTCTGGCCGGTGGAATTGCCCATGACTTCAACAATCTGCTGGCTGCTATGATGGGTAACCTTGAAATGGCCCAAAAGGAAATACCCGAAAAATCAACCCTTGCTCAAAGGGTTCAACGGGCCTTAATGGCTGCTACTCGGGCTGCTGATCTCACAAAGCAAATGCTTGCTTACTCAGGCAAGGGAAAATTTGTTTTGCAAAATGTTGATCTTAACAGAATTTCTTCCGAAAATGCTCAACTTTTCATGGGCACCATTTCAAAAAATATAAAACTCGACTTGCATTTAGATCCTACTATTTCCAGCATTCTGGCAGATCCAGGCCAGATTCAGCAGGTAGTGATGAATCTTATCACCAATGCATGTGAATCAATGGGCCAGGAATCCGGGTGGCTAACCATTTCAACTGGTGAAATGGACTGTGATAAGCAATATTTAAATCAGACAAGGGCTGATAATACCCCTGCTCCGGGACGTTATGTCTGGCTTGAAGTTGTTGACACTGGCCATGGCATGGACAATATTACCCTGCAAAAGCTTTTTGATCCCTTTTTTACTACCAAATTTACAGGTCGAGGACTTGGCCTTTCTGCTGTTCTGGGCATTATTCAGGGACATGAAGGTGCCATAATTATCAGCAGCAGGGAAAACTCCGGCACCACTGTTAGAGTGCTTTTTCCAGTAGCTAACCAAATAAGCACCATGGACAACCAGGCGGAATTTGTAGACCTGCAATTAGAAAGTAATAAAGAATCACTTACAATTCTTGTTGTGGATGATGAAGAGATGATCAGAGACTTAACTAAGGAAGCTCTCGAAGATATTGGCTACAAAGTATTGACTGCTGATGACGGACAAGAGGCTTTAAAGGTTTTTGAAAACAATATTAACGAGATAACATGTGTCATTCTGGATCTCATGATGCCCAATATGGACGGGGTGACAACTTTTGAGCATTTGCGTAAGCTGAGTCCGGACATCAAGGTAATATTGTGCAGCGGTTACAATGAACAGGAAGCAACACAAAGATTTCAAAATCAGGGACTGGCCGGATTCGTACACAAGCCATTTAGAATAGAAGAGCTTAGAAACGAATTATTACGGGTACTTAACCTTTAAACAAGGATGTTAAGTTGAACTCTAATAAAAAGATTGTATTAGCTGTGACCGGAGCCAGTGGAATGCCGTACACTATGGAATTGATTAGACAGCTCAAGGCTGGAGGCCTGGAAGTGCATTTGATCGTTTCCAAAGCAGCTTACAAGGTGTTAGATATTGAATCTCCCGGATTTGAACAGGTTCTGGAACTGGCAGATCACAGGTACACACAGGACGAGCTGGCAGCACCCATGGCCGGAGGGACTTTTATTCATCAGGGCATGATTGTCTGTCCATGCTCCATGGCAAGTCTTGGAGCCATAGCCAATGGGCTTGGCAGCAATCTCATTCACCGCTCCGCTGATGTTACTTTAAAAGAGAAGCGGCCCCTTGTTATTGTTCCCCGGGAGACACCTCTGAACAGAATACACCTTGGAAATATGCTTAAAGCCCACGACGCTGGAGCGACTATACTCCCACCCTGCCCTGGTTTTTACCACTCTCCCAAAAGTATCGACCAGCTGATCAAGCACATTGTCAGCAGGATTCTTGATGCGGCTGGCATAGACAATAATATTTTTAAAAGATGGAGCGGGGTAAAATAAAATTTTTATCAGTATATTACAATGTATAATTTCACCTATAAAGTCAGTAACAAAAGGAGGTTAAAGTATGTCTAATCAAATCCTATGGCATGGACACGCCAATTTTGAAATTATCACACCTAATCTGAATATAATCATTGATCCCTGGTTTCAGGGCAATCCTTCAGCCCAGACTGAATGGCAGCAGATTGAAAAGGCTGATTTAATACTTATTACCCATGATCACGCAGACCACATCGGTCAGGCTGTGGAAATATGTCAGAAGACTGGAGCCAGTATTGGAGCCATAGTCGAAGTAGCCGCCAAATTCCAGGAACTTGGCGTTCCTCAGGACAAGATAGTTAACGGAATTGGTTTCAATATCGGCGGTACCATCCAGTACCAGGGCATCAGTGTCACCATGATCCAGGCTGACCATTCTTCAGAAAAGGGTGAGTGCGTGGGCTTTATTATTACACTGGAAAACAATACTGTTATTTATCATGCCGGTGATACCTCTATATTTTCCAGCATGGGGTTGTGGGGTGAGCTTTTTGATATTGATGTGGCAATCCTGCCCATTGGAGGTGTGTTCACCATGGATCCGAGACAGGCTGCACTTGCTTGCAGTTTATTGAAGTGCAAAAAAGTTATTCCCATGCACTGGGGATCTTTTCCGGTTCTGGAGCAGGGCACGGACCTTTTTCAGCAGGAACTGACCTTGCGCTCTCCTGAAACTGAGATGATTGTTATTAAGCCTGGTCAAAAGATAGTTGTGGAGTGATGAAAAAATTTCACCAGGATTCAGTAAGATAGCAATCTTGTTTAATCATTGACTGCATGGTATCAACACTTACTGCGCCCCTTCCTGAGAAGGAGGGGCTCGGTGTTGCTCTAAAAGATCACTTCCTTATTAAAATACTCACATATTTTGAAAATGGCTTGCCCGGGTGACGGCTGATGAGCAGGATGCCAGTTAAGAAAAACACACTTCCACAATTATAGGGCCAAAAGGGGTGTCAAAAGGAATAGCCAGAATTGCAGCAGAAGAAACATGGCGTATGGAATGGTTCTGGCCTGTAATTACCGAAGGTATGGCCCCCTCATAGGTCATGCCCAGCTCTGCAAGTCCTTTTCTGGCCTGCCCGCAAATCATGTTGGTCAGCTCTCCAACTGCATCTGCTACTTCATCAGTTATTTCCTTTAACTCTTCTCCCAGCATGCTGTTAATTATGCCCAATACTGACTGCTGGGTAAAAGTGACTGACATGGTCCCCTTGCTTTTCCCTGAAGGACTGGAAAAACCTATAACCCCGGAAATATCTCCCTTAGCCTTATTGTCTTTTTTTACATAGGCTTTACTGGGTTTTGCTTCAGTCATAGCCATGGTACCCAAAACATTGACTACTGATTCAGTAAACTTTTTGATAACCTGCTCTACTTTTTTCTCCATCAGACTCAGCCCCTTATCAAGTTGACTATATAGTTTAGCACTTTGCTCGTCTCCTGCTTTGGCGAATGGCTCTATTCTGATACCAAACTGGAAAAATGTGCATCAACAGAAAAAAACATTGCCTTATATTGGCAAATTAATCAATTATTAAAAGTGGTGACAAATTACCAGCTTTTTTTGCCGAGACAATAATTATTACTTATCGTTTTTCGCGCTCTATTCCCCGTGCCACATCCAAAGGTCTAAGCTATTACGAGATTTGTTTTTTTATCATAAATATTACCATAAATATTATCGTACAAGGTAGATGCAGGGCTTCTCTAATTTGAAGTTTTTTGAGTCAGTCAACAAAATGGAAATCAAACATTGCCTCGACTGCATTCATTACCTTCTTGACCTGTGCCTCCCAATAAAATAGAATACACTCTTTCCATTTTATACTCAAAATAACTTTTTTCAGGAGGCATTAAGATGTTTAAAAGGTTGGTTCTGCTTTTTCTTGCCATGTCGTTTCTTGCTTCCCCGGCCATGGCCAGGGATATTGTCTTTGCAGTGGATGCTACATGGCCCCCCATGGAAATGATTGATGAAAACAGGGAAATGGTTGGTTACTCCATTGATTACATGACAGCAGTTGGTCAGGAAGCCGGATTTAATCCGGTATTCAGAAATACTGCCTGGGATGGTATTTTTGCCGGGCTGGCAGCAGGCAACTATGACGCTATCTGCTCTTCAGTAAGTATTACCGAAGAACGTAAAAAGGCTATGGACTTCAGCATTCCTTACTATGAAGTCAAGCAGGGCTTAGTTGTTTCCCGTGACAGTGATTTCCAGACTCTTGAAGACTTACAGGGTAAAACAGTTGGTGCACAAATAGGAACCACCGGTTATTTTGCTATTCAGCGAGTTGATGGAGTTACTGCCAGATCATATGATGAAATCGGTCTTGCCATGCAGGATCTTTATAATGGAAGAATTGAAGGTGTTGTCTGTGACGATCCTGTAGCTGCCCAGTACGCCTTGAATGAACCTCGTTTTTCAGAGAGGTTGCACCTTGTATCCGTGATAGACTCTGATGAACCTGAATATTACGGAATTGCCGTACGCAAAGGTAATGATGAAATTTTGGAGCTCATTAATAAAGGAATTAAGGCTGTCCAGGAAAAAGGCATTGAAGACGAACTCAAGAAAAAGTGGTTTGGGCTTTAAAAATTTGGAGGCCGGAAAATTTAACAGTTTTCCGGCCTTTTTCATGCCTTCAAAGTAAATACAATCGAATGTCCAATAAATTCAGAAAATTATGGCTTTAGCACACAGATTACTTCGTTCGCTTAGGCTCCCTCGTGGGTGACAGGTTTTCAGCAACTACATCCCTGACAGCTCAGGTGTCATTGCGAGCGAGTCTTCGAGCGCGGCAATCCCTAACGTGCTAAGGCTATTACCTCTTTTTTTGTGGCTTAAGCCACATTTCAAAGAAGCGGCTGGAGCCGCAAGAACAAGACGTCCCCAGGCTGGAGCCTGGGAACGAGGAGAAAAAGTTCCGTCAAAGATGGGAACTTTGCACTTGGCACAGCTTCCTGCCCGGAGGCTTACAGTCCTGAGGGGGACTGTCCCTCGCTGTGCAAATTATTTTCATTTAAGCAAATTTTTCTCAGGAACCAATGCAGTATCAGTCTTTTTTATACTACCTCGCGGGGACTGTCCCAATCTCCATTGACGTTTTTTCTGGTACTGATTAGAAATCATAGCGTAGGCTATGACAAATTCAATTGTATAAAAAAGGTCTGAAAAAAATGAAAGAAGGATGTTATGACCACAAGCCTGGAATCCATAAAAAGCGAAATTCTTGAACAAATGCCTTTGCTAATTGAGCAGGACCCCGCATTTTGTGCTGCCATGGCTAGAGCTTTGCGGGGAGAGTTCGTTCCCAGGGATGAATCAGAGTCGCGTTTTGAAATGCTTTTGCGTGAACTGCGTCAGGACCGGGAGGAACAGAGACGAAAATGGGATGAGCAAAATAGAAAATGGGAAGAAAACCAGCTTGAGCTGAAACGTCTTCATAATGAAGTCATGGCCGTATCCACAAAGATAGACTGAACTGTGGGCGGACTCGGTGCCCGCTGGGGCATGATGTCTGAACGTTCTTTTCGTAACTCTTTGGCAGGAATTCTGGAGAAAAGCTTTGGAGTGAAAGTACTTAATGTAACAGAATACGACACCTCAGGCGAAGTGTTTGGGCGACCTGATCAGATTGAACTGGATATCATCATCAAAAACGGAATGTTGATAATATGCGAGCTTAAGTCTTCCATTGACAAGTCAGCCATGTATGCTTTTGAGCGCAAGGCAAGGTTTTACGAGAAGCTCCATGGCCAAAAGGCTGACAGATTAATAGTAGTCTCCCCCATGATCGATCCATTAGCCAAAGAGGTCGGAGCCCGCCTGAATATCGAGATGTTTACCGACTCCGTTGATGTGTCTGCTTGATACAGCATGCAAAGTGCTACTCTATTACAATAGTTAAAGAAAAAAGCTTGACGATTTCAAGTAGTTAGACCCATAGCATCTGTGAAATTTTTTATGGCATACAAAATTGCAATAAACCCAATCATTACGCAAAACTTTTGACTCTCCAGCAGTTTAAGCATTTACCATGAATGATACCAAAGTTAAGATAGAAGTTACTGATGGTGCTGCCATTCCCTCTTCCAAAGATCCGGGCATGTTTAATGCCTGGCGGGTAACCCTCATTGGAACAATCATTGCCATTGTTTCACTTGTTATATATAAGCCTGATCCCTACTTAAGAATAATCAAGTTCGTACCCGACGGAATTATCATAACCTTTCAGGTTACTTTTCTGGCAATTGCATGCTCTCTAATTGTCGGGCTCTTCACAGGACTTGGCAGGCTTTCTGAAAATCGTTTCATAAACCTCATTGCATCAGTATATGTAGAAGTTGTCCGCGGGATTCCTCTGCTGGTCCAGCTATTTTATATTTATTACGCTTTGGGCACATTTTTCAGGATCCATCCATTTGCAGCAGCTGTAACTGCAATGACGGTATGCTATGGAGCTTACATGGGAGAAGTATTCCGGGCCGGCATCCAATCCATAGATAAAGGACAGACTGAGGCTGCCAGATCTCTTGGATTCAGCAAATCACAAACCATGTTCTATGTCATTATTCCCCAGGCTATGCGAACCATTCTTCCTCCCGTGGGCAATGAATTTATTGCCTTGTTAAAAGATACATCTCTGGTATCAATACTTGCAGTTTCTGATCTTCTCAGGCGTGGACGAGAGTTTGCCACTCAAACCTTTGCCTATTTTGAAACCTATACCATGGTTGCTCTGATTTATCTGATGATTACCCTGCTTCTGTCAAAAATTGTGAGCATTATGGAGGACAAGGTTAAACCCTATGACAAAAAGTGAAGAATATATTATTCATATTCAAAATATCTATAAATATTTTGATAATATTGAAGCCTTGAGCAATGTTTCCCTCAATGTAAAGCAAAAGGAAAAAGTGGTGATAATCGGCCCCAGCGGGTCCGGGAAAAGTACTCTTTTAAGGGCTATCAACCGCCTTGAGACTGTTGACAAAGGCACCATTATCGTTGACGGAGAAGACATTACTGATAAAAAATGCAATATCAATAAAGTACGCATGGAATTGGGAATGGTTTTTCAAAACTTTAACCTGTTTCCGCATAAGTCGGTTTTACAAAACCTCACTATGGCACCCATAACTTTGAAAAAAATTCCTCCCCTTGAAGCCAAAGAGACTGCCATGAATCTGCTGGCCAAAGTTGGCATAAGTGAAAAGGCAACTTCATATCCAGCTCAATTGTCAGGTGGACAGCAGCAGCGAGTAGCCATAGCCAGAGCACTGGCCATGAACCCTAAAATTATGCTCTTTGATGAACCTACTTCAGCGCTTGATCCGGAAATGATTGGTGAAGTCCTTGATGTTATGGTCAATTTGGCCCTTGAAGGCATGACCATGGTCGTGGTAACACACGAAATGGGCTTTGCGAGGCAGGTCGCAGATAGGGTTGTATTCATGGATGAAGGTAAAATTTTGGAAACAGGCACTCCTGAACATTTTTTTCAAAGTCCTGAACACGACAGAACCAAAAAGTTTTTAAGTCAAATTTTGTAATACCCCACGCCTGCTTAAAAAAGAGAAGTCGTAAATGTTCAAATTAAAATTTGTATTTTTTTCAGGTTCAGTATACACTGTTTTCAGGAGCAGGTCATGAAAGCCTTGTGGGCCCCCTGGAGAATAGATTACATATTGGGACCAAAGCCTGATGAATGCGTTTTCTGTCTGCCTGAGCATAGAGATGAAGACGAGGAACGCCTTGTATTGCACAGGGCTGAATTCTGCTTTGTTATTATGAACAAGTTCCCTTATAGTAACGCCCATATCATGGTTACACCCTACAGGCATGTGCAGTGTCTGACTGAACTTGATGATCAGGAAACTTGTGAAATCATGACCTGGATGAAAAAGTGTACCGGCATATTGAAGTCTGCCTTTAATCCTGCTGGCATAAATATCGGTTTGAATATCGGGGAAGCTGCCGGGGCAGGAATCAAGGAGCATATGCATTTTCACCTTTTGCCCCGCTGGGTAGGGGACCATTCGTTCATGGCCGTTATGAATGAAACTACTGTAATTCCGGAACATTTAATTTCTACTTACCAGAAACTTAAGCCTTTTTTTGAAACTTCTATTTTATAAGGAGCCTTGCATGAAATATCTGAGAGTAATTGCCCTGATTCTTTTGTTTTTCTTTTCCATGCTTTTTTTCGTTCAAAATCATGAGTTGCTTTCTACTACGGTCAGATTGCACCTGGAACTTTTCGGGGCTGAGTTTGAAAGCAGGGAGATCCCCTATTACCTGATCGTGCTGCTTGCTTTTGTGGCTGGTGGATTTATTTCTCTGGTTTACCTGCTGGCAGAAAAACTTCGCTTGTCCTCAGAACTTAAAAAAGGCAAAGCCCAAATTAAGGATCTGGAAGAAGAGGTTAATTCCTTGCGCAATATGCCTCTTGACGACGAAAACTATACATCTGAAACTCCTGAACAGCAGGAATCACGTCCTTAGTTCTTTATTGGTAACTGTTCACCAGGTTTTTCACTTTTGCGTAAAGCCTGCATCCTGATTGGTTTTTGCCATTGCTGTTTGCTTGACTAGTCCTGAGCCTGTTAGTCAAAATCAAGGATATGAAGACGGACTCTCGGCTACGTTAATTAATTACTGGTTTTGACTTACTGGCTCATGCCGGGAGTTTGCAGCAGCTGAAAACTAATCAGGATACAGGCTGTCCTCCCAGCATGGTGAATAGGTACCTTATTATTTGATCATTCCTTTTTTCTGAGGAAGGCAGGGGGCAGGCGTCCCAGCATTTATTTTTTGATGTAAGTATTGCTATTTAAAAATAAATGCCGGGAGAGCCGGTCCCCTTTTTTTCTTAACAGAGCAACATATGCTTAAATGGATTAAAAAGCTGAAACGCGGCTCATCTAATGACAAGTCTTCTTTAGTCCACTCTGATGAAGGATTTCTACCGCCTTCGCAAGATACTTTTTCAGCTATCAGCGAGCTTAGTCGGGTTGTTAGAAATAACCCTGATGCTGTGGAAATTTATCTTGCCCTCGGCAATTTATTTCGTTCTCAGGGTGAGCTTGAGCGGGCCATCCAGATTAGAAATAATCTGATTGCCAGGCCTCAACTAAACAAACAGTTTAAAGCAAGAGCATGGTTTGAGCTGGGAATTGATTTTAAAAGAGCAGGCATTCATGATCGTGCTCATTCTGCCTTTGAGCAGGCTTACCAGATTACAGGTGAAGATCCAGCCATACTTAAAGAAATGGCCAGACTTTACGCAGAAACCAATGATTTCCAGAAGGCTGCCAAATATTATGGCCTGCTTGATCAACCTCTGCCTCAAGCTCATTATCTTGTTAAGGCAGCACTGGCAGCCAATGATGAAAGCCAGTCTCTGAAGCTAATTAACAAGTCCATAAAAATATATCCCGGATGTGTTGAAGCCTGGCTTGAACTTTTGTGTCAGGATTATGCTTCAGGTCGATGGAAGGCATTTAAAAGCAATCTGCAAAAGGCATTAAGCAGTGTCGAGCCCGACTTGAGATTTGTTTTGCTGGAAGGACTTTACCAGTTTATCAGGAAAAACAGCCAGAACAAAGACCGGACCTTTGTCATAAATCCTGATTGTGCAAAGGTTATTGTTGAAATTCTCAGCAGCATGGAACAGAATCTGATTTTCAGCTATTATTGTTCGATTTTTCTTAAAGAATCAGGTCAGTTGGAGCAGTCTAAGCAATGGTTGGAAAAGTCTCTCGTGATGGACCAGCAGTTCTGGCCTGCCAGGCTGGAAATTCTTGACATATCTCAGAGCGAGCAGATCATGACGGAGTCTTTTAAGACCCAGCTGACTTTCTTTACTCAAAAGGCCAGACTGGTAAAAAGATTTGTCTGCCGCAGATGCGGCCTCAAAAGGGAGCATATCTTTTTTCTGTGTCCAAGATGTTTAAGCTGGCATTCCATATCATTTCGAACTCAACTTACTGAATAGTCTTTGTTAACAGCTCCAGGTTCTGTAATGCCCTCTTCCAGGAAGAAATTCAATATACCATCCAACATAAAGCTTACTCCCATGCTTGAGCAATATTTGCGGATAAAGCAGGAAAATCCTGGTACACTGCTTTTTTTTCGTATGGGAGATTTTTACGAGCTTTTTTTTGAAGATGCGGAAATTGCTGCCCGACAGCTGCAGATTGCGCTGACTTCGAGAAATCCCAATTCTGAGCATAAAATTCCCATGTGCGGAGTGCCGCATCATTCCTGTGACGAATATCTGAGGCAGCTTCTTGAAAAAGGCTACAAGGTGGCCATCTGCGACCAGGTGGAAGACCCCAGGTCGGCCAAAGGACTTGTCAAAAGAGCCGTAACCCGCATTCTTACTCCAGGCACAGTCGTGGAGGAACATACCCTCTCAGCCAAGGAGAATAATTACCTTAGCGCCCTGTACTGGAATCATAAAAAAAATCATGGCGCAATATGCTGGGCGGATTTTTCCACTGGAGAATGGACAGGCCTTGAATTATCCGGGCAGGATCAGATATGGCAATGGATATATAAGATACAGCCGTCAGAGATTATAGCACCGGATGGATTCAGCATTCCTCCCATCCACGGCCGACTGCGTGACAGGTTTAATTTTGTTCCTGCCTCTTCATACTTTGATCAGCGTTCCGCCACGGATTTAGTCCTCAAAGATCAGGGGGCTGCATCACTTGATGTACTGGATCTGACAGACAAGCCCGAACTTGTCCGTATCTGCGGAGCCATACTTATGTATCTGATTCAGACCCATAAAGGTGAGCTGGGACACATGGCACCCTTTAAGCCTTTGAATCCTGCCGGATTTTTGCAGTTAGACGATGTCACCCTGAGAAACTTAGAAATACTCAGAACTCTTTCTGGTGACAAAGGTCCGGGCACGCTGATACATTCCTTAGACAGAACCATTACACCCATGGGTGGGCGTTATCTGGAAAAGTGCCTCACTGCACCCTGGAAGGATCTTAATATCATCCGTGACAATCAGAATATGGTTGATTTTTTCTTAGCCCGGGACCAGACACGCACCCGTCTAAGAAAAGAACTGCAAAACACCTTTGATCTTGAAAGACTGTCCACCCGGGTAACTCTGAACCGGTGCACTCCCAAAGATCTTTTGTTTCTGTCCAGATCACTTCAGATACTGCCTCATATCAAATCCATACTCATGGAAGATAAGGACCACCACCCTGCCCTGCTTCAGAAACTTTTGCAGCAGTGGGATGATCTCCATGATCTGTGTCTGACTTTACAAAACGCCATAAAAGATCCCCCTCCAAACATCATTACAGAAGGAGGAATTTTTAAAAAAGGCTACAGCCACGAACTAGATGAGCTTATTGAACTTACAGATCATGGACAGGGAAAGCTGCAGGAACTCTTGCGCAGAGAACAGTCCCAACATAATCTGCCCAAACTCAAATTAGGTTACAACCGTGTATTTGGTCATTACTTTGAACTTTCCAAGGCCTCGGGACTTAAGGCTCCGGATCACTTTGAAAGGCGCCAGACTCTGGTGTCCGGAGAAAGATATGTCACTGCCGATCTGAAAGAGCTTGAAGAAATACTTCTTAGTGCTTCAGATAAAAGAAAGGCCAGGGAGTATGACCTTTTCAATGAAGTAAGAGAATTTACAGCAGGTCATAATAAAAGAATCAAATCAATGGCCACGGTCCTGGCTCGCATTGATTTCTGGCAGGGGCTTGCTGAAACTGCCAGAAGACTTGACTGGGTTAAGCCTGAACTTAACAGCGAATTACAAATCTATATCAAGGCAGGAAGACACCCTGTTATTGAAACCATTCAAGGCAGGGCCAACTATGTACCCAATGATTTGAACATGGATGATCATTCTAAGGTACTGCTTATTACCGGCCCCAATATGGCTGGTAAGTCGACTGTTTTGCGCAAGGTAGCCATAATCTGCATTCTGGCTCAAATGGGCTCTTTTGTTCCGGCTGCCAGAGCTTCCATTGGGTTATGCGACCGTGTCTTCTCCAGAGTCGGAGCTTCAGACAATCTGGCCATGGGACAGAGCACCTTTATGGTGGAGATGACTGAAACCGCCAGGATTCTTCGCCAGGCCACCAAAAGAAGTTTAATCATTCTGGATGAAATCGGGCGGGGCACCAGTACTTTTGACGGTCTGGCACTGGCCTGGGCAGTTGTTGAAGATTTAACTGGCAGGTATGGAGGAATTAGAACTCTGTTTGCCACTCATTATCATGAACTAACCTCTCTGGAAAAAAAAATCCAATGTCTGCGCAACTTCAATATTGCCGTCAAAGAATGGAAAGAAGATATTGTTTTTTTGCGTAAGCTAATTCCAGGTCCGGCAGACAAAAGTTATGGGATTGAAGTGGCAAGACTGGCCGGAGTTCCGCCGAGGGTTGTCTCCCGGGCAAGAGAGGTCCTTACTTCACTGGAAAGACAGCGAGACAAAAAAAAGATTGTCGTTGAAACAAAAAAGCCTCTTGATCCTGCCTTGACCAAACCACTGCAAAATCAGGTGCAGGAAAACAGCCATGATCTGAGTTTACAGCTTTCCAGACTTGATCTCAATTCACTTACACCCATGCAGGCTTTGAATACCTTGCATCAATGGAAGAGCATGCAGGAGAAAAAATGAAAATCAACTCATACTGGTATCTTGTAGATAGCTTGATCCCCCGCTGCCTTTGTTTCAAAGTTCTGAAGTGTTTTACATTAATACTTTTTACTTTTTGCTTGCTTGCAGCAGTTACAGGATGTGGAAAAAAGGAATGGCCGGAACCCGATGACTCGGCTGAAAAGTTCACCATTTCCATTTCAAATCATGAATTTTCCCATGGTTGCCTGAATATTCAAGCACTGATTGACGGCAATATCAGAAATCTGTCTCTTATCCTGTTAGAAATTGAGGGTTCGGACGAACCTTGCCCGGCCTGCCCTTTTCTTGTAACGGATACTTTTGCATTTCAAAGGGATTCTAAAGGATTGACTATGGATGGTTCGAAGGTGAGCATCCGTCAGTGCGGACTCAATCCTGATTTGTATTACCGGGCAAGATTGCGGGCAGTCAATATATATCCCATGATCAGGGACACTGTTTCAAGTGTTTCAGATATCATATACCCAAAGCCATAACCGGAGTTGCTATGCATTACTTTGAATTTAGAGAAGGTGAATTATTTGCTGAAGATGTCAAAGTGCGGGACCTGGTCAAAAAATATGACACACCCTTGTACATCTATTCATCTAAAACATTTAAAAGACATTACGAGGCATTTGATTCCGCATTTGACGGCATCGATCACCTGACATGCTATTCTGTCAAGGCCAATTCAAACCTGTGCATTCTCAAAATGCTTTCAGAAATGGGTTCAGGAATGGATATTGTCTCTGGTGGAGAATTGTTCAGAACTCTTAAGGCAGGAGTTGATCCTTCCAAAATTGTATATTCCGGGGTAGGTAAAAGAGAGCATGAAATAAGAGAAGCACTGCTGTCAGATATTCTCATGTTCAACGTTGAATCCAAACAGGAACTGGAAAAAATTAACCAGGTGGCAGTCGAAATGGAAGCCACTGCCCGCATCAGTTTACGCATTAATCCTGACGTTGATCCCCAGACACATCCCTACATATCTACAGGTCTTAAAAAAAACAAATTCGGTCTGGATATTGAGCAGGCTATGGAATCATACAAACTGGCTCAAAAACTTCCCAATATCGACCCTGTGGGTATAGACTGTCATATTGGCTCCCAACTTACCTCCATTGAACCATTTATTGAAGCCCTCAACCGAATTAAATCCTTTCATGCCGAACTTATGGATATGGGCATTGAGATTAAATATCTGGATCTGGGTGGAGGACTGGGCATTACTTACAATGAAGAATCTCCACCTCATCCAAGCGCATTTGGAAAAGCAGTTAAAGAAAACCTCCAGGGCATGAAGCTGAAATTGATATTAGAACCAGGGCGGGTCATTGCAGGGAATGCCGGCATTTTAATAACCAGAGTCCTTTATACAAAAAAATCACCATCCAAAAATTTTATTATTGTGGATGCAGCCATGAATGACCTGGTCAGGCCTTCCCTTTATGGTTCCTTCCACAGAATTGACTGCGTTACTCAGAAAGACGCTCCACTCCAAAAGGCTGATGTTGTGGGTCCCATTTGTGAAACTGGTGATTTCCTTGCCCAGGATAGAGAAATAAGAGAAGTAAACCAGGATGAATTGCTGGCTGTTTTTTCAGCAGGAGCATATGGCTTTACCATGTCATCCCAGTATAATTCCAGACCAAGGGGAGCCGAGGTACTTGTGGACGGAAGCAATGTGACCCTGGCCAGGCGCCGGGAGGTTTATTTTGATCTTGTTGATCTGGAAGAACAGTGTTTCTAAGTAACTATATTTTTATGTCAATTATTTCATAAGGTTGATGTCACACAACCTTAACAAAGACTCATTTTCAATTACTCGCAGGTTCGTTGCCCGGATCACTTAGATGAAGCGCTTATAACGTTTAACTCACAAGACTGTAAACTTTGGCTCTAAAAGGAATTAAGAATGAAGCTCAATGAACATCAAAGTAAATTATTGTTTGCAAAATATAATATTCCCACTCCACAAGGAGATCTTGTGCAAAAGGACACCCTTGAGGATTATACTCCATCATTTAGTCTGCCTGCTGTCGTCAAGGCTCAGGTATTGAGTGGTGGTCGTGGCAAGGCCGGTGGTATTAAAATCGTTCATTCCTCTGAAGAGCTGAGCATGGCAGCACGCGACATTCTGGGAATGAGCATTAAGGACGAACCGGTTCCTTTTGTACGCATTGAACCTGCATCCCATATTGACCAGGAAATATATTTATCTTTTACCGTGATACGCTCCACAGGCAAGTATGCTCTGACCATCGGCCGGGAAGGTGGTGTAGACATTGAGTCATCCGGACCAGACAACCTCATGATCATGGAAATCGATCCCCTTTTGGGGCTTCAGGATTTCCACATCAGACAGGGATTTTTTCATATTAAACCAGCAAAAGGGCTGCTTGCACAGTGGATTGAACTGGTTAAAAACCTGTTTAAAGCTGTACAGGAAAATCATTTGCTTCTTGCTGAAATTAACCCTCTTGTCATTAATTCAAATAATGAATTAGTTGCCCTGGATGGAAAGATTGAAATTGACGATAATTTTGTTGATCTGCACAAGGAGCTTAATGACTATTACAATCCGGAACACTATAGCCCGGAAGAAGTCAGCGCCAGGCAGGCCGGTCTCAGCTATCACAATCTCAATGGTTTTGTGGGGCTAATGGTCAATGGAGCAGGTCTGGCCATGGCCACCATGGACCTGCTGAACTTTTCCAATCTTCCTGTGGCCAACTTTCTTGACCTGGGAGGTGGTGCTGATCAGGAAAGAATTGGCAAAGCTCTGGATATTCTATTTCATAATCAGTCGGCCACTACCATATTCATCAACATTTTCGGCGGCATTTTATCCTGTGAAAAGGTTGCAGGCGCCCTTGCTGGAGCATTAAAGGGGAAGACACCACCCAAGCCCATTATAGTAAGATTCTCAGGGTTTAAGGCAGAAGAGGCCATGGAGCTGATTGCCGGTCTTAAAGCAGATAATATTTTTGCAGTTAATGAACTTTCTCTTGCAGTGGAAGAACTAAAAAAACTAAACCCTGATCCTGTCAAAGATTTGCAATTTAATCGCATTGAGTTTCCCGTTGATGCATCCTCCATGCCTTCTTGCCAGCATGATCAGCTGATTACTTTTCCTCTTCATAAAAAATCTAAAGTACTGGTTCAAGGAATTACAGGGAGAGAAGGCCTGATGCACACACGGGAAATGCTGGGATATGGCACCAATATTGTCGCTGGAGTGACTCCGTTTAAAGGCGGCACTGATGCTTTGGGTATCCCTGTCTATAATACTGTATCTTCTGCGGTCAAAGAACATGATATTGAAGCGTCCATAATCTTCGTGCCGGCAAGATTTGCTGTGGATGCCATACTGGAAGCCGCAGCATGCTCAATACCCTGGATAGTGTGTATTACTGAAGGTATTCCACAACATGACATGATCAGGATTTTGCCTGTTTTAAAACGATCCGGTTCCAGACTCATTGGGCCAAATACGCCAGGTCTTATAATTCCCGGACAGACTAAAATAGGTATTATGCCGGGGTCAATTTTTACTCCTGGTTCTGTGGCTGTTCTTTCCCGAAGCGGCACTCTTACTTATGAGTGTGTTCACAGGTTGACCCAGGAAAACATAGGTCAGCGTCTGTGCGTAGGTATTGGTGGTGACCCTTTTGTTGGGCAGGATTTTAATGATATTTGTGAATATCTGTATAATGATGATCAATGCAAGGCTTTGCTTATTCTTGGGGAGATTGGAGGTACAGCTGAAGAAGACTTGGGCCGTAAATTGCTTGAAAGCGGATTTGGCAGGCCAGTGTTCGGCTTTATTGCTGGTCAGACCGCTCCTCCGGGAAAAAGGCTGGGCCATGCCGGAGCAATTCTTGACCCTGCTGGTGGAGGAATAAAATCAAAGCTGCAGGCCATGCACGATTCCGGGATAACCATTTGTCCTGACCTTGCTTCCATTGCACCCATCATTAAGAAAGGAGCAGATGTTTGCCGGGTATAAAGATCATTCTTACAGGCAAAATCAGAAAAGGTTTTAGAGCTGAAGCTTTTGATTATTATCTAAAAAAGTCAAGGCACTATATTGATATCAGCCTGATTGTGATCAAAGATGCCAGATCAGGTGATGCTCTGCTTAGAGCTGAAACAGAAGGAAGGACTTTGTTAAAAAAAGTTACCCCGCACGATTTACTCATAGTTCTTGATGAAAAAGGTAAAGAACTCACATCCTGCAAGTTTGCTCAGAAAATGCAAACCTGGGATGAACTTCCAGGTAAAACACCCTGTTTTATTATCGGAGGCTCATACGGGTTATGGGACCAGGTCAGGCAACACGCTGATTTTATACTAAGCCTTGGGCCCATGACCATGCCTCATGAACTTGCGGCAATCGTGCTAATGGAGCAGATATACCGTGCCAGGACAATCATCCAGGGGCATCCGTATCATCATTAAACCTGCAGCGAAATTTGTACACTGGTCACCCGAAACAGGCTATTTTACGCCCAAATTTTTATACTGTTGCTAAGGCCATTTTTTAAGTTACTCACATCAATGCAGAAACCAAACTTAATCTTATTTTTGTCATCATTAATTCCTTTTATGAGCAGTTAAAGACTGATTTCCAAAGCATCTTCATCAAAACCAATCATAACTTCATCACCCACCATGACCTGTTTATCTGCAACCTGCTTCCGGGTCAAAATGGTCCTGAGGGGAAATCCCATATCCAGCAGGACCTTGATATACTCTCCTTCTGCAGTCATCTGCTGGATGCTTGCGGCATAAAGTTTCTGGTCAGACAGGGCTTTGGCCTGAGATAAGCTGTACATCAGAACCTTTTCCGGTCTGACAAAAACTCTGCATTTCCCGCTTATCCCTGCCTTGACCTTGACTTTGACCTGATCCCTAAGAACACAAACCTGCTGACCATTATCCTGGACAACATGACCGGACAGAAGGTTCTCGCCCCCTGGGCCGCTCAGCTTTCCTTCAAACATAAATATTTTATCCTGGCTGAGCCTGGCTGCTTCTAACCGCTTATGGGTTGAAAATATAATGGATATTCCCAGTTCCTTCTGGATATCCCGGACAACCTTTTCAATGAGAGCCTGATTTTCAACATCCACGCTTGCTGTAGGCTCGTCAAAAAGCATGACTTCAGGCTGGCAGGCCATGGCCCGGGCTATGGCAATTCTCTGAGTTTCGCCCCCGGAAAGCATATGCGCCGGCCTGGGAGCAAAATCCTTCATACCGACTCGCTCGATACTTTCCATAGCCAGCCTGTATCTTTTTTCTTTGGATATTCCCCTCATTTTCAAACCATATTCAACATTTTTCAAAACTGTAGTGCTGAACATGATGGGATGCTGATCCACAAGCACTACCTTGCGTCTGAGAGGATAAAGATATTTTTCCCTCCACAGCACCTGCTCACCCTTAAAAAACACACGGCCTGAAAAAGGTGCTCTCAAGAAAGCAAGGATATGCAAAAGAGTTGTCTTGCCGCATCCATTAGGTCCAAGCAGGGCATAGCTCCCCCCCTGGTCAAGCTGAAGGTGCTCAAGATCAAGAACAGTGCGGCCCTCAAAAACCTGTTTCAAATCTTTTAACTCGTAAAGGGTCACCGGTTCCCTCCGTACCGGCCTTGAACCACCTGCAGAAAAATATTCATCATCAGGCTGACTAACAGCAGAACCACACCCAGGGCCACTGCGAGAACGAACTCTCCTTTATTATGCTCTAAGGCCATGGCCGTGGTCATGGTCCGGGTAAACCCCTTGATATTTCCGCCCAGCATCATGGCTATACCAATTTCAGCAATTACCCGGCCGAAGGCAGCAATAATGGCTGCCAGGATCCCGAATCTGGCTTCCCTGGCAATGGCCAGTGATGCCTGCAAAGGTGCTGCTCCAAGTGTCAGGGCAGTTCTTCGGTAACGTTCATCAATTCGGCTGACTGCGGACAGGGTAAAGGTGGTGACCCAGGGCAGTATCAGGATCACCTGGCCAACTATAATAGCGGCCGGGGTATAAAGAAGCCCCAGATGACCCAGCATGCCCCTTCTGGACAGGAAAGCGTAAACAAAAAGGCCAATAACCACGGTAGGCAGGGCAAGGAGGGTATTAAGCACAGTAATAACCCCTCTTTTGCCCATGAACTCATTGACAGCAATGATAAAGCCCAGGGGCACACCCAGCACCGAGGCCACAATGGTAGAAAAAAAGCTTACATATAGCGAAATGTAAACAATATAATACAGCTCAGGGTCAAGAGACCAGAGCATTTTGAAGGCCTCAACAAGGCTCTGACTTAAAAAATCCATGAGCTCTTATTTGGCATCTGGAAAAAACAGGGGCTGTCCATGAAGCTGATAAGAACCAATCACTTCCTGGCCTCTTTCAGAAACAAGCCACTGAGCAAAAGTTCTGGCCAGATCATACTTAACGTGGGGATGCATTTCAGGATTCACTGGAATCACACCATAAGGGTTTTGAAGCATGTCTCCGCCTTCATAGGCAATACCCAGTTCATATGTTTCCTGCCTGCCAAGCTTGTAGTGCAGGTAGGTTCCCCTGTCCGCCAGAACATATCCGTTCATTTCTTCAGCAAACAAAAGCGCAGCGCCCATGCCCTGGCCAATGGAAAAATACCAGCCTGAGCCATCTGCCGGAGACATTGCATCTGTGAGGGCAAGTCCTGTTTTCTGCCACAGCTGTTTTTCTCTGCCATGAGTTCCGCTGTCATCACCTCTGGATACAAAAGGTGCTTTGGCAGAAGCTATGCGCATCATGGCCGCAACTGCATCTGAAGCATCCCTGATTCCAGCAGGATCAGCTTCAGGACCAACAATGATAAAATCGTTATACATGACATAATAACGCTTGGTTCCATAACCTTCTTCAACAAACTTATTTTCTCTGACTACATCATGCACAAAAACAACATCAGCATTGCCGTCCATGCCGTCGCGAAGCGCTGCTCCTGTTCCTTTGGACATAACCCGGACAGTAATGCCGGTATCTTTCTTGAATTCAGGAAGCAGATAATCCAGCAGTCCTGAAGCTTCAGTGCTTGTAGTGGTGCTCATGGTAATGACTTTGTCCTGAGCTTGACAGGGAGTGATTCCAGCAAAAATAAAACCAGCGAGAACTAACAAAATAATCATTCTTTTCATAAAAAAACCTCCATGGCTATAAGTTATCTGACACTTTCAGATTCTGAACAAGCATACACAACCGGGCAGCGTGTTGCCGGAGCGTTACAATACTTATAGCAATAGCATAAACATGAAGGTTGTAAATCTATGCTTAATTTAGCATAAACATCTGATGGTGTTGATTTATGCTCCATGCAAAAGAATAGAGCACAAATTTGTGAAGGAAAGTCTATTGATGGGAAGCTTTAATAAGTTCCTCAAGAAGGGATTTTAGCTGAGAAGATTCTGATGCTGCTAAATTTTCTACCAGTTGTCGCCATGACAGATACTGGATTAGAATTTTCTCGCCTTCAGCTGTCAACTTATAACATTTGGGCCTGGAAGAACTAAGAGTAACCAGTTCGCAACCAAGAACCTCCTGAGTTTGTTTGAGCTTGCCCCAGGCAGCCCTGTAGGACATTTTGAGACTTTTGGCTGCCTTGCGCAATGAACCATGCTCTCTGATCCTTTCAAGCAAAAGTGCCCGGCCCTGACAAAAAACAGTTTCATTTTTAACATCTATCCAAATATTCAGTCCAACATCTACAGCAAATTTATTTTCCATAAAAATATCACAATATTAGGCGCTTAGTGGAAATTTCAAACAAACATTTTTGTTGTTAAAAAATCCTTGCTTTCATGTTTGTGGGGACAGGCACCCCGGCACTTATTTTTTATTGAGCAAGAAACAAATTAGAAAAATAAATGCCGGAAGAGCCAGTCCCCGTGCTCAATCCGTCATTCATAGGTTTAGCTGAAGCTGCCCCGAAGGGGTCACTTTTTCCGTGCAAGGTCGCGGAAAAAGCTTAGTAACTTACCGTTTCAATCCTTTAGAAAAAAACAGGAAATTTATTTAATCTTGAAAGAGCAATGATGCCCAAGATCCTTATTCTTCAGCCTTCAGCCTTCAGCCTGAAAAGTAAGGTTATCGCCCAAACTTAACTATTCTTGTTTAAATTGGGTTCTGGACACAGCCCGCCTTAGTACTACAAAACAGTTAAATAATTTGGGTATTTTTAAAAAGTTACTAAAGGCAGCTTAGCAGTTAAAAGGTCTAAGCCTCTCAAAAGCTTTGGGTAAAAGTTAAAAAAGATTTCACCTGTTGGTTAATGTGTATGTTTCTCTGTAGTTATAAATATAGTATATTGTCAAAGTATCTTTTGAAGTTTTGAGATTGTCAATGCAGTATCAGTCTTTTTAATGTTTCAGTGCGGGGTTTCTCACAATTTCCAAAAAAGGTCTATCCATTAAAGTCACTCTCCGGATTGTTTTCTGACTGCCCTGTGAGACACTGACAGATAAATTGAGTGGTTATCGATAATAAAATTCTTGACTGATAAATATGAAAGTAATATGAGAACAAGTTCTGCCGGAGTGGTGAAATTGGTAGACGCACGGGACTCAAAATCCCGCGGCCTTACGGTCATGAGAGTTCGAGTCTCTCCTCCGGCACCATAGAATTTACAAGGGTTTTCAGAGATTTCTAAGAACCCTTTTTTTATTTGCATAATCCCCATATTTTAATTTTGTCCAGCCCCTGTCCAACCATCTTTATTTTCATACGTTATTTTATTGTCAAAAATTCATTACAGATATGTTCCGGTGATCCATCAAGAAAAGGATAAGAATTGACAGAAGATGTCTCTTGTCTCTCTTTCCGGGGAGGTGAGCGGGAAAAGATTCTTTGTGCTTTTCCTTAGTTCTTAGGGTGTGGCGGGTGGGTATATCCTGGTTGTTCATGCCTGGATGGAGTTTGGTTGTGGTCCGGGGTTTCTTCTGATTTTATGGAATGGATTGACGGTAATTTTCAGGAAATCTGAAAATAGAATCTTTACCCCTTCTTGTCCTGCCCTTAGTTGATCATCCCATCTTTTTTTTTGTGGTTCATGGTTATTTGGAGCATTGCTCCTTTTAAGCGAACCCTCTTTATCCCTAACTCATCCCCATAAATGTTCATCACTTACCCTGCCCCCGGGAGCAGCCGGAGCTTTTTCTTTTTGTTGGTGGTTATTTTCATGATTCGTGGGAATAAAATTTTCATGACTATAAAAGGGTGTTGCAATGATTCTGTAACTATATATTAAAATCAGATACTTACGTTCAAAACCAATTCAGTTGCCATTCAGTGACAAACGCCTGATTTTATTCAATTTTTAACGTGCTGTTGCAACACATTTTATAAGCCCTACCTTATAATTGCCTTTCACTCACCCTATCCCCAGGAGTGCCGTTTCATTTATGCTGTTGGCCAGTTCTCTGGTAACAGTGGCCAGAAAAACGCACACCATGCCCAAATTAACGCCCTAAGAGTTATGGTAACACTCAAGGTCATAAAATGATTTTGAAGGACCTTAAACGGTCTTCTTTGGCTTCATTTTCTGAGGGGGAAGCCTCAAAGTGCATCAATGCCCCCTTTATCAACCTTACCACCGCACCACCCTCACCAACAAAAAAACCCCGCCGAAGCGGGGTTGGGGGTTATACTATTTTGTTGATTATTCTTTGGGTGGCTTTTTGGGATAGTAGTTTGTAGCTGAGCATAGAGCTTTAACGAAATCTTTCAGTTTATCTTCACTGGTAACAAAACGGAATTGTTCAAAATTGCCCTCTGGTAGGCGGGTAAACATTCTTGCTAAACACAAACCATCATCACGAACTGCTATTGTAAGTTGATCAACCCACAAAGTTTTATTGTTGTTGTTTAAATGTAATTGAATGGTCTGGCTATCTTGATCGTTTTTATTGGACATATGTATACCCTAACGACTTAGTTGATTTATTTTTAATGATACCCCATTGGCTCGTAATGTCATGGCTACTATAACTATTAAAAAAATCGATGGAAATCTTGTTACTGACTGAGGGTGAGAAATATTTTATTGGTTTTTTAAAGAAACTTTTCCTTGGAGACAGGGGAAACCTGCCATCACCTTTTTGCTTGTATAGTCTGACAGATTTTTCATGGTAGAGTATTTTATCTTCATGCAAAATAGAATAAATAAACCCCCTTCGTATCCGGCGATGTTTATGCAATGCCTGCCTGGATATCTCAAGAATTGAGGATGCTTTTGATGCACCAATAAAGTCCTTGACAGGCAGGTTCTTTAGGCAATCTTCTATCTGTTTTTTTTCTTCATTATCAGCTATTTTCCAAGTTTCACTAGGCAAAACAACCTCTTCACAATGCTCACATTTGAAAAAAAGAACATTATTTAAAGTTATATCTGAGAGTATCTTGCTTGGCAGTTGAAGAGTTCCTGTTTGAGAAATTAATTTTTCCCCACAAAGATGGCATTTCATATTAAATCTCCTTAAAGCTGCAAATTACCAGACAATCATTTTCTACTCGAAAATGTATGTATACATTTTCTCCCATTAAATTGTTTGCCCTGTAATAATCAACGAAAACACTGGGATCGTCATATTTTTTTTCTGTCTTGTAGTAGTGACTGTGTTGGAGCTTTAAAATGGCATTGGTTATGTCTGAAAAATCCCACCCAAAATCATTACGTGCAGTCACTCTGGCCTTTGAGTTAATAGAGCAATTACCTGACTTAACAAGGCTTTTTACTTTTCCTAAGCTGTAATATGCGCTGTTTCGAGCCATAAAGTATACTCATGGTTGACAGATGTCAACTCCAGATTCATTTTTTTTACTTCTCCGTCATATCCGGCCAGCTCCAGATCACCGCCCGCCAGCCACAACCCCAACATAAAACTCCTCAAACTTTAAAGATGCTGCATGAACATCTGAATCTGAAGTTCCCCCCAACAACATGACTCAGAAAAGGAACCTGCCCTATCACAGACGGAAAAGGATGCCACGGCCTCTTACGTCGCTTCTCTTCAGAAAGAAGCGGAACAGGCACTGCTCGAGATGAGAGAATACATCAAGTCCAAAAAGAAAAATCAGAAGTAGGTAAATACCCAAGGCCAAAAAATTGATTAAAGTAAAATATGCGGGATTAAGCTATTCCCAATAGCCATCAAGATATTTCCGTATTCGTTCATTTGACCAATCATCAGCAGCAGTCAGAACGTATTCGTTCATAATATGATTGGCAATTGAGCTTTCATCATAAAAAACATTAGGGCTGTTCTCGTTTTCAACCAGCCAGTCAATACCATCACCTGTCTGAAACCAAATCGCCTGGGCGATATGTCCTTCAAGTTGTTTTACTTCGGACATAAGCAAAGAAAATATTGTGTCTTCGTAAGCATCCCACATAAAAGAATAGCTATCCTGAAACTGGCGCAAATCATAGCGGTAAATAACCTTATGGCGGTATTTGTTGACAATATTTCTCTGAGTATAATCCAAAGTGGCGGTAAATTCTAACAGAATATTGTCTTCATTCTGTCTGAAGATGCGCTCAACTGTGTTTTCCCAGCTCACAGCCAGCATTTTTCCTGTCGTGGTGCTGACATTCATGTGATGAGCTTCATCAGATAATAACACTATCTTTTTATGCCTGAAGTCCTCGTATGTGATGGAATTTTCTTTTTCAGTGGTCAGGTCGGAGTGCAGTTTTTGGGTGGTAGTAAAGCAGATGTTAATATCACTGTCATTTACGTCCTCAAAATTGATTGCCTGGGAGATGTTTACTCTTGAGGTGCCAAAGCGAATATCTTCGTTAAACAAGAACTTTGAAGACCTCGGATTGAGAAAATTTTCCTTAGTCTTCTCAATAATGTTGGTGGAGTTAACAAAAAACAGAAAATTCCTGTAACCCCGTTCATACAGGTACAGGATCAATCCGGCCATGATAAGAGTCTTGCCGCTTCCAGTGGCCATGTTGAATAGAAGATGCAGCGGATAGTCCTTACCTGGAAAATCACTGTTCAGACAGTAAAAAAATCGTGCAAAGGCCTCATCCTGATATGGCCGCAGCTCAAACCTGGGGTTGAGATTATCTTTGAGATAATCAGGTATCTCTTTGTTCAAAAATCCCATTCTGGATACAGCATCCAGTTCATCATATAAGAACTTTACGGGCATTACTCTGCTCCCCGGAAAAACAGCCTGTTCAGCTTGTTATCTTCCTCACTGACATTAAAGTTCTTGTCCTCAATTTCAGAAAGATTGACGTAAAGCTGGTTTTTGTTGAGCAGTTCTGCAAGTAGCGTTTTCTGCTTACCCAGGCCATTTTCAGAATTAGCAAAAAGATTGTAGTTACTTAGAAGCTCCTCACCCGGGCGGACCGGGACCGAACGTGTGAGTAACTTTAAGAGTCTGTCACTTTTCTGGAAATTGGGACAGTCCCCGCGAGGTACTATTAAAAAGTTTGATGCTGCATTGGTCCCTGGAAGAAATTGGCTTTAATGACAAAATTTACACAGCGAGGGACAGTCCCTGTGCCAGGCGCAAAGTTCCCATCTTTGACGGAATTTTTCTGGCAATTGATAATCAATCATATGTAAAAATCTTAAAATTGTGATAATTATAAGCGTCTGATTTTATTAGCAAAAAGATTGTAGTTACTTAGAAGCAAGCCCCAAATTGATCCAGGCACCAACATCTTCTGGGATAATTTCCAGGGCTTTTTGGTTTGCGTCTCTTGCCTGTAAATATTGCTCTGTTTCTAAATAAGCACTCCCAAGGCCGTGCCAGGCTTCAGCAAGATGTGGGTTGATCTTTAAGGCTCTTTGGTAAGCGAATATTGACTGAGAAAAGCGACCTAATTGAATATAGCCAAACCCTAACTGGAACCAAGCCATATCATCATCAGGTACAGCTTTTGTCCAATCCAAAGCATGATTAATAACACCCTGCCAGTCCTCTTTCACTTCTAAAGCAATGGCTTCATTTCTCCACTCAACAGTA
Organism: Desulfonatronovibrio magnus; assembly: GCF_000934755.1. NCBI lineage: Bacteria > Pseudomonadati > Thermodesulfobacteriota > Desulfovibrionia > Desulfovibrionales > Desulfonatronovibrionaceae > Desulfonatronovibrio > Desulfonatronovibrio magnus. The sequence goes on along the minus strand of NZ_JYNP01000017.1, from coordinate 675 downwards.
GTTTTAGTAGTTGCCAGTGCACAATTCATCAACAAAAAAGTAAAAATCATGACAATTGGTAAAATCTTGAACATAAGCACCCCCGGTGTAAATTTTCGAATTTGTTTTTTTTGTCATGCACATGATTATTTTAAACTACAACAAAAAACCCATCCCCACCATCAAAGGCAGGAACGGGCTTGTGCTTATATTTTTTCTCTTTTCAGACCATCATCAAGGTTCAGAATCTGTGGCAAGGGCCATCCATAATAGTTACCACATTCCCAAGACATGAACACCACTTGAAAACTCCCTTTTGAAGGGTTAAGGTTAATTGATAGAATAAATCATTACTTATACTAATATGACTGATCAATCAATAAAATTTATAACCTATATTTTTTTGGTTTTCTCCAGCCAATCAAGAAGATCATCCGTATAGTAACAAACCGTCCTGCCCATCTTGAACATGTTCTGTGGGCCTCTTCCCCGTGAATCTGCATTGGCCAGCGTACACGCGGAAACAACGATAATGCACGTCTGAGAGGCAAAGGTTTTTTTGACACACTTCTAAACTTTGGTTGCCTGGTTACAGAGGTGGGCGGAATACATGTTGAACGAAAAATACTCTTTCTTTTTTTACGTCCACCCAATGGCTGTAACCACTACCCTCACTCCATCCACATCATGTTTGCC
>NZ_JYNP01000016.1 GCF_000934755.1 Desulfonatronovibrio magnus | reverse complement strand
CGTTAGAGATTGCCGCGCTCGCCCCAGTTGAATGGCTGCGCCTACACTGCGTGTATTCAACGGGATAAAAAGACTCGCTCGCAATGACACCTGAGTTGTCAGGGATGTGGTTGCTGAAAACCTGTCACCCACGAGAAAGCCTAAGCGACCTAAGCAATCTGTATCGTAAAACCGTAATGCTCTGAATTTATTACATATACGTTTGTAGTTACTTAGAAATCATAGCTAAAATGTTGATAAAACCAGGTTGTAACGGCTTGGCACGGCTTCCTGCCCGGAGGCTTACAGCCCGGAGGGGGGTGTCCCTGGCATGGGGACTGTCCACAATTGACTTTTCAGAAATGCGTAATGCTCCCCATACCTGGTCCCGGGATTCTAAGCTGGAGCACTGACAAAAAAGCTACGCTGCAGAATATACTCTATTCTGTCTTTTGAGGCTGATCCATTGATCTAAAGATTGTGCAGCCTTTAGACCGCTGAAGACTGCGTGACCAATCCTGCTGGGGCCTGTTAAAGCGTCTCCTGCTACAAAAACAGAGTCGATCTTAGTCATGTGAAGCCATTTGGCCTGGCCCTTACGTACATTATCCAAGCCAAGATCATGTGCAAATGGGGGCGTAGCCATCTCACCGATGGCTGTTACCACCATATCAACCTCCAGCCTTGTCAACTCCCCATCACACACAACTGATCTGCATCTTCCTGTATCATCAGGTTCAGCCAGCCTGCACCTGGCAAATTCCAACCCTTCCACTTTATCCTGTCCCAGTATGCGTATCGGAGTTGCGAGCTCAATACATTTCACCCCAACCTGTTCCAGCATATTCATTTCAAGACTGCCACAAGGCGCTTCGCTTCTCGTTCTTCTGTAAATATGGTAAACATTTTCAGCGTCATTGGCCTGGGCTGCATGCATTACATCCACTGCAGTAAATCCCGCACCTATGACGGCAATATTTTTTCCTTTGATTTCAGGAGGTTTTATATTGTGCTTGTCATACATGGCTGCTCTTACAGGAAATAAAAATTCAAGACCGGAGTAAACCCCGGGAAGATGACTGCCTGGAATATTCAAGCGTTTGGACTTCCAGGTGCCAGTACAGATAAGTACCGCATCATTATCTTCAACGCGGCCACCAAGACTTTTAAAATTAAAGGCAAAATCGTCACCTGCCTCCTGATGTAGAGGTTCAGATCCACATATTTTTGTGTTGAGTTTGAACCTTACCTGATAGTTGACCATCAGATCATGTACAGCTTCCTCAATAATTGTTTGCGGGATTCTATGCCCAGGAATCCCAAAAACCATTAAACCTCCGGCCTTGGGTAATTTGTCATATACTTCGAGCCGGTATCCCATACAGGCGAGATAACCTGCTGCAGCAAGACCTGATGGCCCGGCACCAATGATAGCTACCTTTCTGCCATTATCAGGAGGAGTAGTCTTGCATAAAAAGGTGAATCGCATAATTTTTCCATTTATTGGTTATAGCAATGTGCAGGAAGCGGTGAATAGATACTTCTTTACAGGGTAAAAATTTCACATAAAAAAAGGCCCCGCATGGCGGGGCCTTATAAAAGCGAATCTGCGTGCAAGCTCAAGTCTATTCATTGAGCCCTTTTCTGCCAATCTGTCTGGCATACGCAAGTGCTACTGTACGATATACAAGGTGGGCAAGTTTTGACCAGGGCAGGTATGCGAAGAGCATAAACACACTGACCAAATGCAGATAATAAACTATATATGCTGGAGCTGCTGCTTCAGCGAGCCTGAATATCTGGGCCAGAAAACCAGTTACTACTACAAACCAGATTACACCTATTAAATACCAGTCATAGTATGAGTTTACAGTCTTTTTAGGATCTGAATTGAGTCTGTTTCTGGTCATGAGTACAAGCCCGACTATCAGGGCGATACCACCGACATTAGCCAGGATTTTGACCGGATTCCACAGAGCCAGAGGGGTAACCATGCCAAATCCGAACAGCTTGTTGGTCCAGTAGAACAGAGCTATTGTTCCGGTTACTACTGCTAAGGCAACGAATCCGTAGAATACCAGCAAGTGCCCGGGATATCTGTCTTTATTGGACTCACAATCCTTGAACTTACGGTGATTAATAATTTCATCTTTTACAACTTCAATCAATGACTTTAAAAATCCAGGAGCATCCTCTTTGGGAGTCAGTCCCGATTCCTTGAATGAGTTAAACATACTTCCTATGGATGTAGCAAAGGTAAATACTACAAACAGAACTGTAAGTATGAATATTGGATCAATTGCCTGAAGTGTAGGGAAAACCTTGGCAAAAATAATATCACCGTCAGGTATGGTTAATCCAGTAGTCAAGGCCCATACTATCAGAAAAAGTGCGGCAGGTATGCCGAATAGTATGGGAAGGTACTTGGCTGAACTCATCCATTCGCCGATGATTGCTGGTTTGGACAAAGATTTGTATGCCATGTTGCGAAGCGCTGCCAGAAGATCTCCAGGCTTGGCGCCTCTTGGGCAATTATCTGAGCATTCTCCACAATTGTGGCAAAGCCAGATATCAATGTCATTTACCAGTTTGTCTTTAAGTCCCCATTGAGCCCAGACCATTTCTTTCCTGGGAAACGGTGCTTCCTCAGGAGAAAGAGGGCAAATGACGCTGCAAGTAGCACACTGATAACATTTCTTCAGCGATTCACCGCCAGCAGCCTGCATTTCCCGAATAAACTGAACATCAGGTTCGATTCTTGTAGCCATCTAATAACCTCCTAGAAGCCCTTGTATGGGTTTGGACCGTAGCCTTCAACTTCTTCGATAAAATCATCTATTATCTGAGGTATCTTGTCATACTCATCAATAGATATCTGCTTCTGCTGTACTCTTTCCGCTTCCACCTGCAATCTTTCAAGAGTTTCACCTATATTGTCCATTCTCTTGTTGCAGAGCTCACTTCCCTTAATAAAGTGACACTGGTAGTCGTCGCCGTACTTACAGCCAAGAAGCAGTACACCATCCATACCCTTACTCATGGCCTCAGCAATCCACTGAGTATTTACTGATCCAAGACATCTGATAGGAATAAAGCGTACATATGATGACCATTTCTTCTTGCGCATAGCTGCCATATCCAGAGCCGGATATGCATCATTTTCGCATACGAGTACCAGCATTCTGTATCCGCCTTCCTCTTCATCTTCTGGAACCTGGACAGAGGCAATCATTTCGTTAAGCATTGATACGCTATAGGTATCAAAGGAAATTACGCGCTCTGGACATGCACCCATGCAGGTTCCGCAACGACGGCACCTGGTGGTGTTTGGTTCCGGTGTACCCTTTTCGTCATCATCAAGTGCACCAAAGGGGCATTCTTCAGTACAGCGCTTACATTGTGTACAACGCACCATGTTAAATTTGGGGTATGTAGGATCTCCTGCCCTTGGGTGCACAGCAACACCGCGGTTGATGGACTCAAGGCACTGAATGGATTTCAGAGCTGCTCCTGCTGCGTCATCCTTGGCAGTTCCCATGGACATGGGCTGTCGTACGCAACCAGCTGCATATATGCCAGTTCTTCTGGTTTCATAAGGAAAGCAGATATAGTTGGAATCTGCAAATCCATCAAAAAGATCCAAGTCTGGAATCTGCTCTCCCTGACGATAGCCAAGTTTAAGTACCGGCTCATCAGATATGGTGGGTACCATTCCAGTGGCAAGTACCAGCAGATCGACCTCGACCTCAAAGTCTTCACCGAGCAGAGTATCTGTTACTTTGACTATGACTTTGCCGTCTTCACCTTCTGTAATCTCCTGAATCTCAGATTTGGTTAAAAAGATTCCTGGATCATCTTGAGCGGCTCGGTAGTAATTTTCAAATACTCCTGGAGTTCGCATATCCTTGTAAAAGATGTATGCCTTGGCATCATCACCCTGCTCTCGAACATATCCGGCCTGTTTGAGTGAGCCCATACAGCATACGGATGAACAGTATGAAAGGTGCTCTGCATCGCGCTGTCCTGCGCACTGAATAAAAGCTGCAGTCTGAACTGGCTGTCCATCAGATGGTCTGACCATTTTCTGGTCTTTAGCCATGGTTTCCAGCTCAATATTAGTAACTACATTTTTAATTTTTCCGTAACCAAGACTGTCAAGCTTGGATGCATCATAAGGTTTCCATCCGGTAGCAAGCACAAGGGATCCTATCTTAAGTTCCTGGTCTTCACCGTTGTTCTTGACTGTCACTCTGAATTTGCCAGGTGCTCCTTTTATCAGTTCAAGCTGAGTTTTGGTCATAACCTTGATTTTATCATTTCCTTCAACTTGAGAAATCAACTCAGCTATAGTTGGTGGCTCAGCATCGTGATATGGATGTTTGGTTGGTGTCTGCTTATACATTTTGGCTGCAAAACCGCCAAGTTGATCTTCTTTTTCCACCAGGACTACATCATATCCAGTGTTTGCAGCATTAAGGGCTGCAGTAAGTCCGGTAAATCCGCCTCCAAGAACCATAATGGTTTTAGTCAGATCCATAGGTTCAGCTTCAGGCTTGTTGGTTCTTTCAAGCTTGGCCACGCTCATTCTGATATAATCCCTGACCATCATACTCAAAGGATCCGCCAGCTCCTCTTCTTCTGGCTCAGGAAGATCAGGTGCATTGTATGACCAGACTGCAAGTTCACGAATGTTAGCACGATCAACAACAACATCCGGCCCGAACTCAAAAACATCCCACATTACACGTGGTGAACAGGCTGCAACGCAGACTCTGTTGATACCTTCTCCCTCTACATCTTTCTGAATCTCAGAAAGTCCTTCCTTGCCACATAGAAAAGGTACCTGCTTCAGAACTGCAGGTGAACTTTCTTCATCAACGTACTCAGTTACCTTTTCCATATTTACATTCTCACCAATTTCACAACCGGTGCAGATATATACTCCTACTTTAGTGTCAGCCATTGTGACTTACCTCCTAACCGTTTGTATAGCTTTAAGGGCCGCGCCGGTAGCAGTCTCGGCCGATGTCATAACATCTAACGGCATTTTGGCACATCCTACAGCAAAAATACCCTTTTCATCTCCTCCGGTAATAAAGCCTTCTTCATCTTTGGGAACTTCAAGCGGGAGATCATTTTCAGCTATTGATGGCTGCATGCCGGTTGCCAGAACAACAAGGTCGAACTTTTCTTCCTTTTTGATTCCGCCCATTATATCTTCAGCTGTAACCACAACCTGGTTGGATCCAGCATCTTCTTCGATTTTAGCCACCTTGCCCTTAACCATAAGGACTTTTTCATCCTGTTGAATTTTATTAAGAAACTTTTCGTATCTGCCCGGTGCACGAAGATCAATATAGTAAATAACAACTTCGGCATCAGGGTACTGTTCTCTAATGTATGTACAGTGTTTTAAAGAAGCCATGCAGCAAATATATGAACAGTAATCAAGATGATTCTGATCTCTTGATCCTGCACACTGCACAAATGCTATACGCTTAGGTTCCTCTCCATCGGATGGTCGTTGAATCTTACCATCGGTGGGGCCTGCTGGAGCTGCCAGTCTTTCTAACTGCATATTAGTAATGACATTGGGTATCTGACCACCGCCTAAATTGGTCAGCTTGCTGACGTCATAGGGTTCCCAGCCTGTAGCCACCATAACAGAACCTACACTGATGGTGATTTCCTTTTCCTTTTCTTCAAGATCAATGGCCTGATATTCACAGGCTTCTACACACTTGGAGCATGAAGTTCCTTCACAGACCTGTTCATCAATAACATAGCGCATGGGAAAGGACATGAGATGCGGGCGATAGATGGCCTTGGTTTTGCCAAGGTTAAAATCGTAGGCACTGTCGCGTTCTACTGGACATACATCAACACATTTGTCACAGGCTGTACAGTTGTTGTTGACATATCTTGGTTTGATTTTGATCTTGACGTCATAACTGCCGGGTCCTCCAGAAACTGAAACAACTTCAGCCATAGTGAAGTATTTTACCCTGGGGTTATTTTTGATGCGCTGAAAATTAATTTCCAGCCCACATGTGGGAGGACAAAGCTTTGGAAAGTAATGCTTAAGCTGTGCCACACGTCCTCCAAGATATGGCATTTTTTCCACAATGAATACCTCGTGGCCTACTTCCGCGGCTTCAAGAGCAGCGGTTATGCCGCTGAATCCACCGCCAATTACCAGAATACTATTATTGGACATTATAAATCCTCCCTGATTATTTGCCTTATCTTACGAAAATGGCCTAAGGCCAAACTAAAACACAGTGCTCAGTTCAGCTTGGACTTAGACCATAAAAAAGGCTGCGGGCGGACTGCCCGCAGCCTTTTAATTGCTGTCTTTAGTCCGGAATGATCTGGTAGTAAGGCTTCTTAAAGAAGTCTGTTTTCTTCTCAGCCGGATTGTATTTTGAGTTAGTGAAGCACTTCCATTCCTTGTCGTTGAGATCCAGATAGTCGGCGCGATAGTAAAAACCGGGGTATCTGGATTCCTTGCGGAATTTGATGTGCAGTACGTGCAGTCTTACTGTCCACAGGCGATGGTAATTTTCCCATGCGCGGAGCAGTTCATGCATGTCGCGAGCACAAAGCTTTTTGGAGTCTTCTTCAAGCAAGTCAAGATGCTTTTCGCAGACTTCAAGAAGTGTTTCAGATGTGGTATAGTAAGTTGAACATCCACCGCCGTACTCATCTGTGTACTTCATCAGACGCATCATGAAGTTCTTAGGTGTGATGTACTTTTCGTTGATGTCAGGAGCAGTGGATTGACCCACATTTTCCTGATAAGTGTACCAGGGCTGATAGATTTCTTTTGCCAGATCAGCTGCACTCTGTGCAAGTTCAGGCTTGAAATCCTTATGATCAACAACCCAGCGAACCATCTGCTTACCAGCAATACGTCCTTCAGCATGTGAACCAGAAGAGAACTTATGACCTGATGCTCCAACGCCGTCAGCGCAAGTCCACAGTCCGTTGACAGTAGTCATACGGTTGTAAATCTTGCCGTTGTCAGCTTTGATCTTGTAATCGTCTGGAACCCAGTCTTCGTCTGGTCCTGAAACCCAGATGCCGCAGCAGCCTGAGTGAGATCCCAAGAGATAAGGCTCTGTAGGCATGATCTCTGATCCAACTTTTTCAGGCTCAATGTTCAGACAAGCCCACAGGTTTGCCTGACCAACGCACATGTCAAGAAAGTCTTCCCAAGCTTCTGACTCGAGATGCTTCTGTTCTTTCTTGCTCAGCTCTTTGAAAGTAGTCTGAAGTGCAGTTGCTGTATCCATGTAGATAGGACCGCGACCTTCTTTCATTTCTTTCATCATCATGTGGTTACGCAGACAAGTAGGAATAATCTGACCTTTAGCATATCCCTGATCTTCGTAGGATTTGAGCATTTCACGGTTGGTTACGCAGTAGTCTTCACCCTTGGCATTAGTAGCTTTGGCTTTGAAGAGCAGGAACCATGCGCCAACAGGACCGTATCCGTCCTTAAAACGAGCAGGGACGAACCTGTTTTCCATCATGGTCATTTCAGCACCAACCTGGGCGCACATGGTGTATGTGGAACCAGCGTTCCATACAGGATACCAGGCACGTCCGAGTCCTTCACCAGTTGACCTTGGGCGATATACGTTAACAGCACCACCGCATGCTACCAGCATGGCATTACATTTGATAACGTAGATTTTGTTTTCGCGAGTTGAAAATCCAACTGCACCAGCCACACGGTTGGGCTCATTTTTGTCGAGAAGCAGCTTTACTATGAACAGACGTTCAATGTAGTTGTCCTGTCCAATGGCATTCTTGGCAGCTTCAGCAACAATTACCTTGTAGGATTCACCGTTGATCATGATCTGCCAGCGGCCTGAACGTACAGGAGTAGCGCCAGTTCTCAGTGAAAGTCCTTTTTTCTTGGCCTGGGCACCGTCAAGGTTCTTACCATTTTCATCTTTAACCCAGCAGGGAAGTCCCCACTCTTCAAACAGATGAACTGAATCATCAACGTGACGTCCAAGGTCGAAGATCAGGTCTTCACGAACAATACCCATGAGGTCTGTGCGAACCATGCGTACATAGTCGTCAGGATCATTTTCACCAACATATGTGTTAATGGCTGAAAGACCCTGGGCAACTGCACCGGAGCGCTCAAGAGCTGCCTTGTCAACCATCAGGTAACTGATATTGTGGGGATCAGCCCATTTCTTAACTTCAAAGGCTGCTCCACAACAACCCATGCCGCCGCCGACCATGAGAATGTCTTTCTCAAGTTCTACAACTTCAGGCTCGGCAAGAGGGATACCGATGTTCTGACTTTTAGATGGAATTACTGGCATAAAAATACCTCCTTAAAAATTTTATATTCAGCTTTCAGCTAAAAAACTATCTGTTTCCAAGTTCGCAAGAGGGCTCAAACCAGCACTGGGTAAATTCAGGCTGATCAACATCGAATTTCTTGCCCAATACTTCTTTTGGCTTTGCCAGCTCAGTTTCAGTGAAGAGCAGTTCGTTTTCCAGATCGCCTGCATCAGGTTTTCCTTCGTAAGGCTTGATGGAACCTTCTTCAGTTGTTCTGATGGGGAACTTGAAGCGCTTGATGTTTCCATTACGGAACTGAATTGTCCACATAATGTCTGATCCACTGCGCATGGGGATAGATGTTCCACCCATGGGTGCAAAGTCACCATAAGGACGTGCTCCAATGGCGCCCTGGGGGCAGATCTTTACGCATGAATAGCATTCCCAGCAAGCTTCAGGCTCCTGGTTGTAAGCCTTCATTTCCTCAGGATCGAGGATCATCAGGTCGTTAGGGCAGATGTACATGCATGCTGTCTTTTCTCCGCCCTTACAGCCGTCGCACTTTTCCGGATTTACAAAGGTTGGCATAATGTTCCTCCTAATTGTAGGTTTTTGTATACCATTGCCATGCCCTTTAGCGGGCAATTATTATGACGGTTCGGATACATTTCCGACCGCCCCTCCCAACAAATGTTAGCAGCTACAATGAAGCTAAACTTTCATATAACTGCGTCTTGCTTTATTTGTCAAGAGAAAACAAAAAATAACCGGGCGCGAATTTCGTCACGCCCGATCATATATACTTTAATCAATTATTTCATTTCATCGCCGGAAGCGGCCTTCTGCATCTTAATTTCAACCTTCTCAGTAAGGCCTGCATAATAAGCTCGCAGAATGTCCAGAACTTCTTCACGACCAAAATGATCAACAACTGGTTCACCTTCTGAAAGCGCCTTGCGCAGTTTGGTACCACTCAGGATAACCCTGTCATTTTTGCCATGGGGGCAAGTTTTCATGGAAGCCATACCATCGCATTTGTAGCAGTAGAATGTCCAGTCTATCTTCATGGGCTCGCAAAGCAGGGCCTTTCCTGGCTCAGCTTTGGCACGCTCTTCTTCCGTAGCATAAGGAATGCGGTCAAAGATTTCTTGAGCCTCAAACAAAGTATAGAAATCACCCACGCCTGCGTGGTCACGGCCGATAATCATGTGTGAAATGCCGAAGTTCTGACGAAATGTGGCATGAAGCAGAGCTTCCCTTGGACCTGCATAACGCATGTCTAAAGGATATCCAGCCTGAAGCACAAAGTCTTTTACAAAATAACCGTCAATGAGGGTTTCAATGCATTCCAGACGAACGTCTGCAGGAATGTCACCGGGCTTCAGGTTACCGATGAGAGAGTGGATGAGTACACCATCGCACACATCAGCAGCAATTTTGGCAAGGTGCTCATGAGATCGGTGCATAGGATTTCTCAGCTGAAGAGCTGCAATTTTTGACCATCCACGATCTTCAAAAGCTTTCCTGGTTTCTGCAGGACGCATATAAGAACCGCGGTATTTTGGATTTGTAGGGTAGTCGCCTTCAGAGAGAACTTTGACAGGACCGGAAAGGCAGATTTCTTTTCTCTGCATTACTTTCTGAACTCCGACATGGTCTTCAAGAGCTGTCTTGAGAAAATCTCCCTGAGAGTCTTCTCCGTTGCCCTTATATACCATTTCAGCTTCCCACTTCTTATCGTCATCACTCATAGCGTACTTAGTTTCTATTTTCATAGTGGCATATATTTCGCCTTCACATTCCAGAGTGACTTCATCTCCTTCATTAATGGCATCTGCTTCATCCTTGGAAACGGAAAGCATGACAGGCACAGGCCAGAATGTTCCATCTGCGAGTGTAAAATTCTCACAAACAGATTTCCAATCTTCCTTGTTCATGAATCCGGTTAAAGGGCTGAAACCTCCAATCCCCATCATAATAAGGTCTCCCTTTTCCTGGGGATGAATTTCAATCTTTTTCAGACCCTGTGCTTTTTTGAGCTCTGCATCTTTTTCAGCTCCTTCCAGAAGACATACAGTTAAACCTTTCCCTCCATGGGGTGGCAACAGCTTGGACATTGTCAAACCTCCTTAAATTGTTTCTTATAATAATCAATAGCCTTGTGAATAAATGTACATAATAGTGATGAAATTTTAAATTTGCAACAATTTTTTTCAGAAGAACAAAATAAAAAAACGAGAAAATTCATGATCAGCTTTATTGCAATTTCTTGAGCACTGACTTGTTAAAATTATAACTAACTGATTTCATTGCATGTTCTTTTGCCCTTGTGCAAATTAGATTTTTCTTACATGGATTTTGTAGAAAAGGCAACTTGTTTTTTAAAAAAAAGTAAGAGGAATTTTTAAATAAAGTTTAGGGGGCTTATGAATAGGACATTTCATACAGAATATCAAGAGGATAGGACAGTTCTTGATGTGAGCAAACGTGGCAGTATACAGATTTTGCAAATGAGAATTCAGTATGTTAAATAAATCACAAAAATGATAGGCAGATCATCTTGGATATGCTGGCCAAAGCCAACAAATAGTTGCAAATGATTCTCTTCTCAGGCAATTTGCATAGCCTCTGCGAGGAACCATCAAGTTGATCAGGGTAAAAAGACTCGCTCGCAATGAAATCTGAGCTGTCAGGGATGTAGTTGCGCAAAACCTGTCACCCCCAAGGGAGCCAGAGCGACCGAAGTAATCTGTTTGGTAAAGCCATAATACTCTGAATTTATTACTAATTTGGCTTTAGTTGCTTGTTAAGAATGTAGTTAGTTAGTAACTTACCGCCACAATCCTGCAGCAAAATCAAGCTTCAGCCTTCAGCCTGAAAAGTCCAGTTAACGCCTCAACTTAAGGGCCGCTGTAAATATTGGATTGTGGGCAAGTCAGTATCAAAGATTTTTAAAATATGAGCAGGATGAATAATTTAGTGAATAAAAATCAGAATTAAGATTCAAATGAGCCTGATGATGAGCTTGATGACTTGTTTGTATACGCATTAACAATAGTTTGTTTCAACAATGAAAAGTCGCAGGGTTTTGCAAGGCAGGAAAAAATTTTATCTGCTATCTCTGGATCACCTGGATCAAACGTTCCATGACCTGTCTGGATAATAATCTGCATGTCAGGGTGTTCTTGTTTCAAGGCAAGCAAAAGTTCCCGTCCGTCCATTCCAGGCATTTTGACATCCAGGACTGCTACATCAATATTTTCCTCCCGCGCCAGCCCAAGAGCTTCCTCACCCCTGTTGGCCACGAAGACATTGAACCCGCGCAACTGCAGTCTTCTTTGCAATGAGGTTAGCAAGGCTTCCTCATCATCCACTAAAAGTACAGCTATATTATCTTTGTTCAATAGGTTGTCCTTTATAATAATGGGGCGCGAATTATATTTCGCGCCCCGTACATGATCCTATTTACTTGAGCCGTCTCAGTGACTTATGCGGGCCATGGCAACCACTGCCAGTAACCGAGAATCGTCCAGCTCCACAATACAACCCAGGAAAGAAGCAGAACAAAGAAACCATGTTTGAAAAAGTCACCCATGGTCAGCAGTTGTTCGCCAGTTTTTGGATCCTTGGCTGTAGCATAGATGATAGCGTTGTTAGGTGTACCTACCACAAGCATATGAGCAAAGGATGAAGCATAGGCTGCGGCCAGACCTACCTGTACCGGAGATGCTTCGGCAATGATCGCCATAGGCACGACAATGGGGCCAATGGCCGCCACTGTAGCTCCATCACTCATAAAGTTGGTCAGTACGCCCACCAGAATAGATGACGCAATGGCCAGTCCTGCACCTGATTGCGACAGGAAGGTCGGCAGCGCTGCTACAAAAAGATCAGCTACCCACAGAGCAGCTCCTGTTGAAGCCAGACCATAACCCATGGCAGTTGCACCAGCATACAAAAATACTGGGCCCCAATGGATGTGGGCAATGTCCTTGAAGCGAAGTATACCAAGTATGTTCAGGGCTACCAGAGCTAATATAACCGGACCACCCATGCCATAAATACCAGAGAATGCAGACCAACAGAAGATAAGCAGGACCAGCACAATGGCTGTCCTGTATTCCGCCTGAGTCATCTTTCCGATTTTGTCAGCTTCACGCCGTACATTGGCAGCAATGTCCAAGGCCTTAATTTTGACTTTGTTTCTGCCCCACAGATAGAAATAAAGGCCGACAATGAGAGCCATGACTGGAACAAAAGGCAGACCGTACATGACCCACTGAGCAAAAGTAATATTAATGCCATAATCACTCAGAATCTGAATCATGACAACGTTTCGTCCACCAGCTGCGGGAGAACCGGGCCCTCCAACATTACAGGCATAGTTAAGGGTCAGGAGCATCATGACCACCAGCGTTTTATCTTGCGATAGGCCTCCAGTCTTAATGGCGGAAAGGTATACCAGCATGAAGATGGGTGCTATGAAAGCAATGATGGCGTGCTCGGAGAGGAATGAAGCACATACTGCCACCATGGGGGCAAAAATCAGCCCCATTTTCAAAATGGACGTAGTAGGGGAAAGCACAAGGAGACCAATGCGCTTGTCAAGTCCAGTCTTGCTGATGGCCATAGCCATGGCCAGAACTCCGAAGATAAAGAACACAGCATCAGAGGCAAATGCCTTGGCTACCCCTGTGGGCGGTAGTACCTGGAAAAAGTACATGATAACTGCTATGAGCATGGCAGTTACGCCAATGGGTATGGCTGCTGTAGCCCAGAACAGTGCTGCAATCACCAGAACGCCAACCATTACTTTGGCGCGCTGGGCAGCAGCCTGGATCTCTCTTTCACCTTCAAGGTTGTAAGGTGCCAGCCTACCATAGAACTCAGCAATGGTCTGGCCCTCGGCCAAATTTCGGAATTGAGCATAGCCCCGAATCATTTCATCCTGGGGAGTTCCCTTTTCTACGGAAAGCATTGTGATCAGCTTTTCCGGAGCAGGCATGAAAAACAGGGTCAAAAAGATTATTGCTCCCAGGATGATGATGCCAGGACGGGAACCTTCAGAACCAATAAGCCAGCTTTTAAGATTTTTTTCCTCAACAAAGGGTATTTCATTGCGCTGCATGGCATAGCGGTATTCCTGTCTGCCGATTTCAATCTTTTCGATAAGCTCTTCAATTTCTGCAGGCTTCTGCATGAATGCCAGTACATCATGTCTTCCAGTCAAGCGGGCCAGTTCAATATCGCCATGTCCAGTAAGCATGATAATTTGAACTTCGGGCTTGATTTTTTTCAATTCCTGAAGGGTTTCAACCCCATCCATGTCAGGCATCTTCTGATCAAGGACCACTACTTCCGGATCTTCATGCCGGATAGCCTTCATGGCATCTTCACCGTTATCAACGTCAATTACATGATAACCCCTGGCTTCAAGCCTTTTGGCAAGGGTGGTGCGAAATTGATCCTCATCATCTACCAGGAGTACTCTTGGCTTTTCGCCTGGCATAATGCTTGTATTTTCTGTCACTGTAAACCTCCATTAAAAAAAATTGTTAGGGTTTGTGCTCGCAATCAATTTTGATCAAGTTAGTATTTCTGCCCTTTCTGCCAGTGTGGAATATTCTGTTGCCAATTTCTTTGAGAGATTCCTCATAATCCACAATCAGTGTTTTAGTCTTTTTTCCAGAAGCAGATTGTCCATCCTCAACCATAATAGACCTCCATATTATTTTTTGTTTATGAAAACAGTCCTCAGATTTTTGATGTAAATCTAAGTGACCATTATCAGCAATCATCATTTGTTTTTCAGCAAATCCTGCGCCTGGGGCAGGACTACAGTGAATAACGTGCCTTTTCCGATCGCGCTTTCCACTTTTATCTGACCACCAAACCCCTCTACAATGTTCAAACAAATGGGCAGTCCCAGTCCAGTACCTCTGCCTTTTTCCTTGGTGGTGAAAAAGGGAGTAAAGATGCGCTCTAACTGCTCTTCAGTCATACCTGCTCCAGAATCCGATACTGTAGCCTCTACAAATCCATTATTCAGGTCTGTTTTGAGGGTGATTACGTCACCAGGTGCAACAGCATCTCTGGCATTATTCAGAAGATTGACAAAAACCTGGCGCATGAGATCAGGGTCTACATAGACTCTGGGGAGGTTATCTGCCAAGTCTTTAATCAGTGAAATATCTGACATATGCAGTTCTTTTTGTTTCATCCCGGAAACAGCTTCCTCAAACAGATCATTAAGATTGCACTCCTCAAACCTGGGCTGTGACTTGCGAACAAATGTCAATATTTCTCTGGTTATACCTCTGGCACGGACAACAGCCTTGTCAATCTGGTCCAGCTCCTTGCGGATGGCCTCAGGAGAGGCATCAAGATCCATTTCAGGATCAAGCATATCCCTGATTATTCCAGATTCCGCATCAATGATTGCCAGTGGGTTGTTAATTTCATGGGCCACTTCACCAACAAGCTGTCCGACAGATATAACTTTGTGGGCGTGATAGAGTTGACCTTTCAGCTCGTTTCTCTCCTGATCAAGTGTCATTGCTCGGCTCAGCAGGAGGTTAACAACAACACCAATAAAAATCATGATGACCAGTATCAGCAGGATTGTACCAATTATCAGGGTATTACGCATAAAAGTCATTTCAGAGAAGGCCTCATCAGCCTGCTGCAACATAATTAGACACCATGGAACCTCATTAAGCCAGGTATGTGCAGCGAGTACTTCTTGTCCATGCCAATCCATAACCACAACGCCGGAACGGTCAAAATAGCCTGGCGCATAGTACGCAGGTTCGAGCAGCTGCCCAAGTTCGGCCTCACCTACCTGGAAAATGCCCTCAGTGTTGACCACAAACCCAAGAGTATTGATTCCGTTGCTTATGGTGCCTATCATGCTTTCAAGCTTGCCAGGGTAAACACTTGCTCTGACAACATGATACTCCCCATCAATCATCTGGCGAACGCCAATTGTGAAATGAGGCTGCAATCGTAAACCGAGATACAGGTCAGTTATAATGTAACTTTTGGATTGATTAGTTAGCTGAATGAACCATTCTTCACTGCTGTAGTCTTTCCCTTTGAGGTTGGGGTAAGGTCCAGCGTAATATGTCTGGATTCCCTTTGAGTTGATTAGACCTATATCAGCAAAAGCGTCATCAGACATTATGAGGTTCTTTAGATAATGATCCATTCTTTCCTGGCTCGGCTTCAGGGAAAAATCGGCCATGTGAAACAGGTTAAACACATTGACCACCCTTTTCTGCATGAACAGGTCAATGGTATTTTTCTGGGCTTCAGCAATAGCCGTAAGCTGCTGCTTGCTGCTCTCGCGCATGTTGGTGTTGAATTTGTTATGGAAGTATAATGATAGTATAATGATGGGAACTATATATGTAAGTAATAGACATAGCAGGATACCATGTCTCAGACGGCGATGTGCATACCTGACAGACTCGTTAGGTGTCTTCGGATGGCCATTTTCGGAAACAGCACCACCATAAACCCGCTGCTTTCTGGTGCTTTCGTTTCTGATAGCATTGTTGGACATTCTTGAAATCCCGCCTGACATTCAAAAGTTATATCGATTGTACAGCGATATTATTTTATAAAAATAATCTAAACCAATAAGGTATCATATTGTGCAAAAAATAACTTGCGAAAAAATAAGACGTCGATTGCCTTATAAACTCAAAGTTGACGCTAACGCAACAGAATATTTTATTTTTTTTGCCGCAAAGAAATGAAACGGTTTTGCGAATCATTGAGAAACAATTTGTTTCTGAGTGAAACAAAGGCTCATTTGAATCATTGAATGAAGGCTAGATTTGTCAGTAACTAACCTCCCTTGTGTCCGGTCTCCAGCCAGGGGGGCTCTTGTAGTACCAGCTGATTGTTCAAAATGTGGCTGGTGCCACATAAAAAGAGGTATTCCCAGGCTGGAGCCTGGGAACAAGCGCAAATATACTGAAATTTGTAAGTGCCTGATTATATAGGAAATAAGATAGAAGTTACATAAAGGCTTTTCACCCGGGAGGACCGGGACCGAACTTGCGAGTAGTTTAAAATAGCCTTAACGCGTTTGGGATTGCCGCGCTCGAAGACTCGCTCGCAATGACACCTGAGCTGTCAGGGATGTGGTTGCTGAAAACCTGTCACCCATAAGGGAGCCTAAGCGACCGAAGCAATCTGTACGGTAAAACCGTAATGACCTGAATTTATTAGCAAAACAATTATAGTTACTTGTAAGCTCCTCACCCGGGCGGCCGGATTGAGGAGCATGTGCGAAGTTTATTCATCAGCAGGGTGATCCCTTAAGGACTTAACTGGCAGAATGACGCTGAAAGTGCTTCCCTCATTAACCCTGCTTTTTACGCGAATATCTCCGCCAAGTTTGTTGACTATACCGTGGCAGGTGGAGAGACCAAGACCTGTTCCTTTGCCAGGGGGCTTTGTTGTGAAAAAAGGATCAAATATTTTTCCTAAATTTTCGTCTGGAATGCCAACACCATTATCTATGACATCAATTATGATTTTATTCTGGTCTTCCAGGCGGGTGTGTATGGTGACCTTGCCGTCTTTTCTAACCGCGTCCAAGGCGTTGTTCAAAAGATTCAAGAGAAGTTGACGCAACAAATAAGGTTCACTGAATATTATTGGCAGATTTTTTTCATAAATCTTGTTGATCGTGATATTATCCAGAAAAGCATCCTGTTCGCGCATGCTCACCACTTCATCAACAGCTTCCTTCAAATTTACATCACTGAAATTTGAGTCCATTTTTCTAGCAAAGCTCAGCAACTTATGGGTAACTTCCTTGCACCTGCGCACCTGATCCACAATGGCATTTAAAGAGTCTCTGAAATCATCTCCATATTTAAAGCTCTTTGCATCTTCCTTTTTTAAAAGATCCTGAAGCCACCCAGCTTCTTCCCCAATTACAGCTAAGGGATTATTGATCTCGTGAGCTACTCCAGAAGAAAGCTGGCCTATGGCTGCCAGTTTCTGGGACTGGATCAACTGTTCATCTATCTCGCATTTCTTTGCATCTGCCTGGCGGATTTTTCTCATAAGCACACTCGATGTTAGACTTCCTATTATGATAATAAAAATTACGCCCAGAAATACTATCATTCCAAAGCCTGTCTTGACCATGGAAATATCCTGGACAGCTTCTTCCATATCCTGCCCGACCACAACTAACCAGTTATGGTTGCTTTTTAGAGTGGCAACAGCGGCAAGCGCTTCCCGGCCCTGGTCATAAAAAGTGGTTGTTGTGATTTTATGGGCGTGAAGGTCTTGCAAAGGTATATCAAATATCTGCCCAAAATCCCTGTCTAAGCTGGACCTGGACTGGATTATGCCATTTGAGTTAACGATAAAAGCTTCTCCACTTTTACCAAGACGAACGGTTTCCACAAATGAACTGAGCCATCCACCATCCACCGAGACCATAAGGATGGCCCGATCTTCAGGGTGGTCAAGATGCACTGAAATTATGAAATAGGGATTCTTACGGGAATCAATATATATATCACTAACATACACCTGATGCTCGCAAGACATGACATACCATTGTTTACTGCTTAAATCCGCATACTTGCAGTCACTAAGTAAACTACCGGCAACAACATTTCCGTCATGATCAACCAGGGCTAAGTCCTTGATTACATTTCCTGTTTTCATTTCCAGTCTGGAAAAAATCCATTGGAGTTTATTATCATCTTGAAGGTCTTCCAGCCTGTCAGAAATGGCGAAAAAACTCAGCCCTCTGCAAAGATCAGTAATTCCAGCATCCAGATTGTATCTGATTTCAGCAGCAAAGTCGGACAGCTTAGAGTTTGCACGCTGGGTGATGCTGTCTTTAATGTACTGGTAGCCTGTGAAGTAGACTATAGCGATAACCAGAACAAATGGTACACTTAGAACAAGAAAGATAACCAGGGTGACATGCTGGCGAATCCAGGTATAGGTTGCTTGATAGTGGTCCGCCATAAAAAAGTCCTCCAGAAGGTTAAGACAGGGCAGGTCCCTTTCTCAAAAGGTGCTAACCCTTCTTGCTGCTTTTGGCCTCAAATGCGTTCTGAATTTTGACCATCAAATCTTCAAGGTCACAGGGCTTCATCAGATAGTCAAAAGCACCGAGCTTCATTCCCTCAATGGCTGGATCCACTGAGGCATGGCCTGTTAGCATGATAACCTCGGTTTCAGGGGAAATGTTTTTTATTTCTGTAAGTGTTTCAAGACCGCTCAAGCCGGGCATGCGCACATCCAGAACTACAACATCCATGGGGTCGTCCCGAATCATCTCTAATGCCTGAATTCCGTTGGCGGCATCAAAGACTTCGTAATCTCTGGATGAAATCCTTTTTTTTAAGGTTTTTCGAAACCTGTCTTCATCATCTACCAGAAGTATCCTGGGTCTAATCATTTTCTTGATATCCTTTGGTCTTATGATTTGAGTTTTAAGTTTTAAGATTTAAGATTTGAGATTAAGAGAAAGCTGGAAGGCCAGAGGCATCAGTCTGATCCTATTTCCAGCGGAAGCCTGATGGTGAAAGTGGTACCTTCGCCAACCTTACTGGCAACAAATATGGTTCCTCCGAGTTTCTCAATGATGCCGTGACATATGGACAAACCAAGTCCAGTGCCCTTGCCTGGTTCCTTGGTGGTAAAAAAAGGATCAAAAATCCTTGTGAGGTTTTCTTGATGTATCCCTGTCCCGGTATCCCTGATTGTTATGGCAACAGAACTATCTTTGTTTTTTCGGGTAGACAGATGTATCTCACCGTTTTTATCTATGGCATCAATGGCATTGTTTATCAGATTGAAAAGAACCTGCCTTACCTGGGAAGAATCGGTGAGGATCATGGGAAGAGTTTCATCGTAATCTCGGATGAACTTTATGGAGTATAGGGTTGCTTCCTTTTCCCGCAAAGCAGCTACCTCATCTATAAGCTGATTCAAATCCACCTTACGCAAAGTTGCATCCATTTTTCTGGAGAAGCTTAAAAGCTTGTGAGTTATTTTTCTACACCTGCCAGCCTGAACGCTGATCTCGCGCAGTGAGTCAGTCAATTCATCGTGCTCAGGTATTCCCTGCATATTTTCCCGTTTAAGTATATCCTGCATCCAGCCAGCTTCTTCCCCGATAATGGCCAGAGGATTGTTGATTTCATGAGCGATGCCTGCTGACAGCTGCCCAATGGAAGCAAGCTTATGAGATTGAATAAGCTGCTCGTCAAGAAGCTCCTTTTCCGCATCTATCAGCTTTACCCTGCGTAGCAGAAATTTCATGCTCAATAAGCAAAGTATTAGAAGCAATGAGCCGCCAAGTCCGAAAAAAATAACTGCATTCTGACGCAAGTGGTAAAGCTCGCCATAAATATCGTCTACGTCCTGCTCAACAACCAGAAGCCATTCATTATCCTTAATCCAGGTTTTGGCACGAAAAAAACTTCTCTGATCCTGATCGGTTTCCCAGAACCTGACCCCTTCAAAAACTTCCAGATCAAGATGGCCGGGCATAACCTGGTCCATGACCATATGGCCGTCCCTGGATCGGGTCTGATAGTATCCATCACGGCTGACTATGTAGGCAAAGCCGGTCTTGCCAAAGCGGACATGCTCCACAAGGGATGCAAATTTTTCAGCATTAACAGTTGCCCTGAGAATCCAGGATTCATTTCCGCTGGTCTGCTTGACCGCAATAATAAAGTGGGGAAGTTGGCGAAATCCCAGAAAAACATTGCTGATCACCAGGTCCTTTTCCAGAACATCCTGAAACCATCCAGCCTGACTGTAATTTCTGTCCATAAGATCAAAAGGACCCACATATGCCAAATGATCACCTTCAAGGTTCAGCACCCCAAGATCCTCAAATGAAACATCGTACTCTCTTTCCAGGGTGGAATAAACCTGCTCAAGAATATGCTGATTCTTCAGGTTATCAAAATCTTCCAGCAGGGTCACCATGCGCATGGTATTTGCCAGCTCAAATAGAAAGTTCTCAATGGTGCCTTTATGCTCCATAACCACTGAAACAAGCCTGGCAGTAGCCTGCTCACTGATGGAACTTTTGTACTGAAAGTATATGGTCCCATAAATCAGCCCAATTGAAATTATTGCTGCAAGACAATAGGAGATGATGATGTGCCAGCGCAGTTTAGTGCTGTATACACTTGGTCCTTTTATCTTTCTTTTCATGTTTTCGCCGTTGAGGTTGAGGTCTTGGTAAGGTTTAGTTAGTTGAAAAGAAATCCCAGATATATGGATAGATATAAAAAAGAATAATGATTACCACAGCGCTCACAGGCCAGAACCAGCGTTTCTTTATAAACTGAGGGTCCCAGGTGTTTTTACCTCTTGGAAGATTATGAAGGGGTTTGAGCATCTGGTAAAGGGGATCAACCTTTTCATCTGGAAGTTCACCCCCACATTTTATGCCCTTGCATTTTACAGGTGTTTGATCTCCTGTCCTGGCTTCAGCCTGAACTGGTTTGGGGGTTGTTTCAGTAAAAGATGATTTTTCCAGGTCACTCGTTCTTTTATCTTTTATGTTCATAGCCTTTACTGGTACCTGAAGCTATTGCTTAAAACCTGATAGCTTTTTCAAGTTTATCAAGACGGCTTCTTTCTTCAGCTTGCTTGATTCTTTGATCCCGCTCTACTTTGACAGTAAAAGCGCCATTTACTTTTTCCATCAGCTCGTCAAGTTCACATGGTTTTAAGAGATAATCATAGGCACCGGATCGCATGCCTTCTATGGCTGTTTCCACTGTACCATGACCTGTCAGCAGGACAACCTCTGTACCGGGAACAAGTCTTTTGACTTCGCCCAGGGTTTCTATTCCGTCTATTCCCGGCATCTTGATGTCTAACACCATTACGTCGACATGGTTGTTCCTGATATAATCAAGTGCTGCCTGACCACTGTCCACATCTGTTACATCAAAACCCTTCTCATGAATTCTTTTGGACAGCGTGGTACGAAAGCGCTCTTCATCGTCAACCAATAAGATTTTGGGTCCTGTGCTATCCTGCATGGTCATAAAGTCTCCTTAGTAATATAAGCTTAAGTATAGACTCGCACTTGCTTCGTCTACCAAGAAATTTGTAACATATTCGTCTGTTTGAGGAAAACATGTCAAGGTTTTTTTAACAAGGTCTGATTCTTTGCCCTGCTTAGAACCACAATCGTACGTATTGCAATTTTTTGATACTTGAGCTAATGAGCAGGCACATTTACATGGATGAAGCAACTTTAACAGCAGGCATTGTCAATGCTTACTGCCATGAAGGAACTTAGCTTGTTACCACTGCAACTTTAGTTTACGGGTAAAAGTTTAGCCTTTTGCTTGGTCAGGCGGGAGCAGGCACCTCAGTCCTTGTTTTTTACTGATAACTTTTAACTTTCAAGTTTTTAAAAGAAGGGGAAAATAATGTCCGGTTTTCTGGACTTTTTGATCAGCAAAATAAAGCGCAAAAACTTCGACAGTATTGAAGATGCTTTATTTAAGCGAAAATATGAGTACTTCAAAAGCCTTCTCGCTAACAACAATAAAGCTCTGGTGCTTATCAGCTCTCTTGAAGATCTGGTTCTTGAGCACAGAACTTTTGACTACAATGAGATTGTGTCCCAGTGCGAACAGCTCATCAGTACTGTGTATGATATTTCTGAAGATGTTAATGCCATTTCAGGAGGTAAATATTCCGGACTATTTGAGGCTACTGAAAAAATCGGCATATCCATTCTGCATGAATTTATGGACAAGAGAGAATTGGAAAGTGCAGAATGGGCCATTTCCCTCAAAGATCTTACCCGTGACAAGTATTACGAAGTCGGGGGTAAAGCTGCCAACCTGGGAGAAGTCCTAAACAGGGTGGGACTTTCTGCCCCTTCAGGTTTCAGCATTACAGCATATGCATGCCACCAATTCCTCAAGCAGGGCGGTATAAGCGAGCTTGTAAAGAAGAAGCTCAAAAACCTAAGTGTTTCAGATACAGAAAAGTTAAATAACATTTGTGCCGAAATCAAGGCAGCAATCATGTCTGCCCCACTTCCCCGGGATCTGGAAGAGTCTATAATGCAAGAGCTTGGCCTGATCCAGCAAAAGCATGGCAGCACTATAAGAATGGCTGTACGCAGCAGTGCCACAGGAGAGGACTCAGAGTCTTCCTTTGCAGGACAGCACAGCACCCTGCTCAATGTTCCTCCGGACAGCATTATCCAGGCTTACAAAGAAGTGGTTGCCAGCACTTTTAATCCTCGGGCAGTATTTTACAGACGCAGCAAGGGGTACCGCGACACTGATGTGGTCATGAGTGTTTTGTGTCTAATTATGGTTGATTCAGCAAGCAGTGGGGTTTTGTACAGCGTGAATCCCACCAGTGAACAGGATGACGATCTGTATATCAGTGCAAACTGGGGGCTTGGGGTAAGCGTGGTGGATGGTTCAATGCCAACTGATTTCTGGCGCTTCAGCAGAGAGTCCGGTAAAGTTGTCAGCAGCGAAATTAAGCTCAAAAAAGAAATGATTATTATGGACAAGGAGCAGGGCATTGTCACCAGGGAAGTTCCTGCTGATTTTCAAAATGCACCATGTCTTAACCAGAAACAGATAGAAACGCTGGTTGATTATGCCCTTAAGCTTGAAAAACATTTTTCCTGGCCTGTGGACATGGAGTGGGCAGTTGACAAGGATGGGACAGTACTCATGCTTCAGGCAAGACCTTTGAATCGGATTCAGGAAGATTACGAAGATGATGAATCCATAGAGCATGATCTGTCGCATCACGACCTCATTCTTGAAGGAGGCATGACTGCTTGTTCAGGTACGGCAACAGGCCCGGCCTATCATGTTCAGTCGGATCACAATCTATCTGCTGTTCCTGAGGGAGCTATAATCATCGCTCCTCAGACCTCGCCCCGCTTTGTATCCATTATGTCAAGAATATCAGGCATTATTACCGATGTGGGCAGTGTAACGGGTCATATGTCTTCAGTTGCCCGGGAATTCAGACTTCCAACCCTGGTAGCCACCAGCAATGCCACAAAACTCATACCAAATTACCAGGTCATAACTTTAGATGCTACCCGTAAAAAGGTTTACAGTGGTGAAATACAATCATTGCTCAGACAGGCTAAACCAGTAAATCTGATGAAGGATAGTCCGGTCTGGAAACTGGTTCATAAAACTATTAAAAAAATCATTCCCCTGAACCTGATTGATCCCAAAAAATGCAATTTTATACCCGCAGGCTGTGTTACGCTCCATGATATAGTCCGTTTTTCACATGAAATGGCCATGCGGGAAATGTTTAACCTGAGTCGGGACATCAGCACAGGAAGATACAGAAGTACACACTTAGACACAGACCCTGATCTGAAAATAGAAATACTTGATCTCGGCGGGGGGCTCAAATCCATTACTCCTGAAAGTAAGGCAACTCCGGGACATATCCTGTCCATGCCATTTAAAGCTCTCCTTACAGGAATGTTTAATGAAAACGTCCATTGGGCAACTCCTGCAGATTTAGACATGATGGAGTTTGCTTCAATAATGAAAAAAAAGGTTATGGAAGAACCAGGCCCCAAAACCCGCATGAGCAGGCCCAATTACGCCATCATTTCAAAAGAGTATCTGAACTTTAATGCCAGTCTTGGCTATCATTATGTTACTGTTGATGCCTATTGCTCTAAGTTCGTTAATGATAATTACATTACCTTTTCTTTCAAGGGCGGTGCTGCAGATGTACTGCGCAGAACTAGAAGGGCTGGCTTAATCGGTGCCATACTGAAGAAGCTTGGTTTCCGGGTTGAGCTTAACGGCGATATGGTCAGAGGGGAAATGAAAAAATATGACTGTAAAAGACTGGGAGACAGGCTTGACCACATTGGACGTCTGCTGGGCTCGATACTTCTGCTGGACATGGTACTTTCCAGCGATCAGGAAATTGACTGGTATGTTGAGCAGTTTATGAAGGGAAACTATACCTTTACCAGCGAACCTGCAGGACATAAATAGTCAAGACAGCATCCAGCATCATCCCGATTTTTTTGAAAGGGGCTGCTGTCCAGCAGCCCCTCTCTATAGTGATGCAAAAAACTGACATGAACAGTTCTGTAAAAACAGCTTAGAACCTTACCGCTTTCTCAAGTTTGTCTAACCTGCTTCTCTCCTCAGCCTTTTTAATTCGCTCGTCCCGCTCCTTCTTCACGTCATAGGCTCTCTCAATCTTGTCTATCAGGAGCTCAATTTCGCAGGGCTTCATGAGGTAGTCATGGGCTCCGGCCCTCATTCCCTGAATGGCTGTATCCACTGTACCGTGGCCGGTCAATAGAACGACTTCAGTTCCCGGACTAACCTTTTTGACATTTAACAAAGTTTCAATGCCGTCCATTTCCGGCATCTTGATGTCCAGAACCATTACATCTACACTGCTTTTTTTAAGATATTCCAACGCCTTAATTCCGCTTTCAACATCAGCGGCATCGAATCCCTTTTCCCGCAGTCGTTTGTTCAGGGTTTTTCTAAATCTTTCCTCGTCATCCACCAGTAGAATCTTCATGTCTGAATAATTTTCCATTCCTGTTCACCTCCACAGAATACATTTATTCTCTATTTATATGTAGTTTTGATTTGAACTATAGAGCTTCTAAGTAACTTATCACCTCAACCCTGCATCAAAAAAAGAACTGTTTTAACTTTGACATTGACAAGAGCAAAAAGGGCCAAGATCCGAATTCTTCAGCCTTCAGCCTTCAGCCTGAAAAGTCAAGTTATCGCCCCAGCTTAACGTTCCTTGTTTAAGGTAAGTTGTGGGCACAGCCCGCATTAGATAAATCCCAGCAATGGCCAGTAAAACATTACACAAATAACACAAACAACCAGCAGGATCAGACACCAGGGTACTGCAACCTTGATGAATTCAACCTGGGTAAAATACCCGGAACTGTAAGCAATAATTGTCGGAGGACAGCCAATCACCAGCATGATAAATGAAGTTGTCATGGGTGAGAGCAGAGCAACTGCAGTTGGAGACAGCCCCATCATATCAGCCATGGGCAAAGTAATGGGCAAGGTCAGGGCCACTGCTGCTGAATTACTCATGAGGCTGGAAAGGAAAGAACCAAAAAAGCCGAATCCGTAAAAAGTTACAAATGAGCTCCTGCCGTCAAGAAGCGGAAGAAAGGCCTCTGCAAGAAAAAGCCCTGCTCCTGTACTGAGCATAGCCATACCCAGAGAAACACCTGCTCCGAACACGATCCATGATTCCCATGGAAACTTGTCGCAGATAGTCTTAAATGAAATCCATCCTGGCGCGCAGAAACCTACCATGGCAATTACAGCAGGAACACTGACGTGCCAGCCTGTAATATCGCCCATAAACCAGAGCACAAAAGTGCTAATAAAAACTATCAGGACGCCAAGTTCTTTGGTGGACATGGGGCCCGGGGCATCCATCTTTACCCCAGCGAGCTCTTTTTCCTTGGGTCTGAATAATACCCAGAGCACAAGCCAGGTTCCGAGAGCAGTGAGAATGGCTATGGGGAACTGGATAATCATATACCGTAGGAAACTTATGGTTATGGCTCCATCTGAAAACTGATACAGAACCTCTAATGCCAGAGGGTTTCGTCCTCCGCCGAGAAGCGTTCCGAAACCTCCGGCCGAGGCAGCAAGAGGAATGAGAATAATGAAAAACTTGGGAAGACTGTGTCCCTGGCCAGGCTTAAGGCCCATAGCCATAAACACCGGTACAAAGGCAAAAACCATGATTACGGTTACAGTGGCATCATGAAATATGGTAGCCATCATTGTGCAGCCAATGGCCAGAATAAAGCTCAGACGCTTCACCCCGGTTCCAGCAAACTTAAGCAGATAATACATGAGCCTTCTGGCCAGCCCGACCTCATTGAGAACAACGCCGAACATAATGATCATCAGAACAAACATAACTGCTGAGTTGGCATACGGGGTCCAGGCTTCATTACGCCCTACTATGTCGAACATGATCATGCCACCGCCGACGCACAGAGCAGTAATGCCTATGGGAATAGCTTCTGTAACCCACAATATTATCACTGTTGTTAACAGGGCCAGAAGTCTGTGGCCCTCAGGGCTTAAATTTTCAGGAGTCGGCAGCAGCCACACAAAAAGTCCAAGGGCTGCAGCAATCACCGACTTAATGATGATGCTCTTTCCTGATTGCTGAGGGGATTCAGGATGCTCATCAATTATCAACTCACCCTGATTATTGTTGATTGTCTTCTCTGACATATTATCCTCCATGTATGGACTCCGGCTTTTTCCGGAATTGCTGAATGGTTACAAATCTTAAATCTTAAAACTTCAAACTTAAAACTTTTTCAACTACAACTACAACTTACACTCCTCAACAATAGTCATATAAATTTCAGCATAAAGATCTGAAAACTTGATAATACCCGTCAACTTCTCACCATCAAGAACGAATAATGAGTCAAATCTCCCAACAATAAACTTATGTAAGGCCTCGTTCAGACTGCTTTGGGCTTTGATGGTCTGAGCCTCTATTACTGGTTTCAAAAAGTCTTTGACCTTTGATTCACCTGTCTTCCGGCATAAGTCATTCAAAGGCTTTTCCAGAATGGACATTTGTTCTCTCATGCTTTTGATCACATATTCGTAATTGGCCACAAAAGCACTTTTACTGACATCAGCAAGCCTGTGATACTGTGGTTCCAAGCCGCGCATTAAGTCCAGGGGTGAGAGTTTACCCAAAATTTTTCCCTGCTTATTCTCAACAAGCAAAATTCTCTGCTTGCCTTTCCCAGATAAGTAGTTCTCCTGTGCCTGATGCAGGGCCTTTGCAGCTTCAGCAAAATTTGCTTCTTCGCTTATTCTTGGGAAATCTTTTATGGGAGCAGTCAATTCATAAACCTTGGTCTTTTCCATTTCATCCTCCAATTGTTTTTAGTATAGTTTAGCCCTTAGCATGTGGCTCTGGGCCTGTTAATTTGGTTAAATTGTTCAATGGGTAATAATATCAACTGAATATCTTATCATTAAGTGATTGATCCATTGATTGAAAGAGTGCTTCCACATTCAGCGGCATGAAAAAATAGTCCAGTGCCCCATACTTCATAGCCTCCATGGAAACAGCCTGATCATACTGGGGGCTGATAACAATCACTTCTGCTGCAGGAGACATTTTCTTTAAAATGCTCAGTTGGGATAAGTTTGAAGTGTTTACGTCCTGAACAACGAGAAGGATGATATCGATTGGCATCCTGCAAGCATGCTCTTCAACTTCTTCCCATGAAAAAACTGCAGCAACATAATACCCTCTTTCTTCGAGGGTTCTTGCCAGAACTTTGCAGAATCTCCTGCTTTCATCGAGAATCATTATATTGCGTTGCTTCATTATTTGCTCAGTGTGTCATTAACAGGCTTCTTGCCCTGAAATCCCACCAAACTTGTGAGTAACTGGACAATATGGAAATGATCATTTAGATCCAACCACCCCCAACCTCTCCTTTGTCAAGTATATAGTCAGCAATCTGTATGCCAGAATATATGTTAAATAAATTCAAGGTCTTATGTGAAAGCAGGACATGTAAGTGTTGCCTGTATGTTTCATTTAGTTCTGTAATCGTTCCCTGCCTGTGATTCATAATGACACATGTGGGTACGATATTTCTGTTTTCTGTCAAGATTGTGTTGCTTTTCAAAGCACTTTAAGTTAGTGTTTATTAGTCAAATCAACCATACAGATATGCAGGTGCGACTGAAATTGCCTGTGATTTTTTATACCTGAATTTTTTCAGGTCCTATAAAGGCCCACACTATGCGCAAAGCCATTGAATACGTTCTGGACAATTTAAAAATCCGCATGAAAATTGAGGATGTTGACGATGCTGATGTCAAAAAGAAGTATGACTATTTCACTAGCCTGCTTGCAGGAAATAATAAGGCTCTGTCCCTGATAAACGATCTGGAAAATCTTCTTATTGAACCGAAGCCTTTTGACTATGATGAAGTTGTGGAGCAGTGTGAGAAGCTGGTGAGTGTTGTTTATGATATAAGTGAGGATCTCAACGCCATTTCCAACGGAAAGTATCAGGGTATTTTTTCTGCCACAGAACGTATTGGAACTGAGATAATCAGTGATCTGGCCACGAAAAAAAAGTTGGACAAATCCTCATGGACAATACCGCTGGAAAATCTTACCAACGACAATCATCCTCAGGTGGGAAACAAAGCAGCAAACCTGGCAGAAATTTCCAACAGAGCTGAATTGCCAACTCCTCAGGGCTTTGCCATTACCGCATTTGCCTGCCATCATTTTTTCAAACAGGCTGAAATTTACTCCATGATCAGGGATGAGATGAAAGGCTTAGATCCTGATGATACCGAGAATCTGGAAAAAGCCTGCAACCGCATTCAAAGTATTATTATGGATGCAAGAATTCCCACTGGTTTAGACAAATCCATTAAAAGAGAGATTTCCAGACTGCAGGACAGGCTGGGAGATGATATCAGGCTGGCTTTCAGGAGCAGTGCTACAGGAGAGGATTCTGAGGGGACCAGTTTTGCAGGTCAGCACTCATCTGTGCTCAATGTCTCAATGTCTAATGCACTAAGGGCCTATAAAGAAGTAGTGGCAAGCACTTTTAATCCCAGGGCAGTTTTTTATCGCAGAAAAATCGGTTACAGGGATGTTGATGTTCTGATGAGTGTTCTTTGCTTAGTAATGGTGGACGCAAGGGCAAGCGGTTGTCTGTACACTATAGACCCCAACAATGCTGATGTTGATGATATTTATATTAATGCCAACTGGGGGCTTGGGGTTAGTGTGGTGGATGGCTCCATGCCTACTGATTACTGGAGGATTTCCAAAGAAGACAGAAGTATTATGATGGAAGAAATCGCTGTCAAGGATCAGATGATGGTAATGGACAGCGAATATGATCTGAAAACCGTCCCTGTGCCTGAAACTGATGCGGCTGTTCCTTGCCTTAGTCCTGAAAATATCGCCTGCCTGGTTGAATTCGGTTTGCGTCTCGAGGAACATTTTGGCTGGCCTCTGGATATGGAATGGGCTGTGGACAAAAAAGGAAAAGCTTATGTACTGCAGGCCAGGCCTCTTTACAGAGCAATGCAGGAAAGCCCCATCAATGCCCTGGACCGTGACTTTGACGATCAGGAACATGAAATTGTCCTTGCCGGGGGAATGACCGCCTCTCCAGGTACTGCCAGCGGCCCTGCTTATGTGCTTGAATCTGAGCACAACCTGTCAAACATCCCTCAAGATTCCATCCTGGTGGCGCCTCAGACTTCGCCCCTTTATGTTTCTGCCATGTCCAGGGTTAAGGGCATCATCACCGATGTTGGAAGCGTAACCGGCCACATGGCGTCTGTTGCCAGAGAATTTGGTATCCCCACCCTTGTGGGCACCTCAACGGGCACCCAGGCCATTGAGCCTTATGAAACAATCACCCTGGACGCATCCAGAAGAATAGTCTTCAAGGGCAGGGTTGAAAACATTCTCAAGGAAAGGCCAAGGCCTAATCTGATGAAATCCAGTCCGGCATACAAGACAGTCCAGAAGACCCTCAAACAGATCGTTCCCTTGAAACTTGTGGACCCTGCAGCTGAAAACTTCACTCCAGAGGGATGCATCACCTTGCATGACATTGTCCGCTTTGCCCATGAAATGGCCATGCGGGAGATGTTTCGACTGGGCGACGACATTCAGGGACGGGGAAAGTACATGGCGGTCAGACTGAAGACTTCCCTGCCTCTCAATATTTATTTCCTTGACCTTGGGGGCGGGGCAGCACTTGAACCGGGGAAAATGAAAGTTACCAAAAGAGATATCACATCCAGCCCATTCAAGGCATTACTTAACGGCATGTCTTATAAAGAGGTCAAGTGGGCGGGACGTTTGAGAAAAAAAGTCAAAGGACTGAAAGCCGCTTTCTGGGAAAAAATATCCGGAGACCCTGACAGGGAAATTGATCTCAGCACTCCCAACTATGCAATTATTTCAGACGAATATGTAAACTTTAATCTTCGTCTGGGACACCAGTATGTAACCATAGATTCTTTTTGCTCCCCCAGAATCAATGACAACTACATCAAGCTCTCTTTCAAAGGTGGGAAAGAAGATCCTGAGCAGAGAACCAGACGAGCCACGCTCATTGCCTTGATCCTGAAAAAGATGGGTTTTCGGGTTGAGCATAAGGGAGACATGCTCATGGCTGAAATGAAAAAATATGATGAATCAAGAACCAGGGAAAAACTGGACATAATCGGCAGACTTCTGGGCTCCATCAGGCTTCTGGATACAATTCTTAATAACGACAGCGAGCTTCGCTGGTAT
The DNA here is from genome assembly GCF_000934755.1 of Desulfonatronovibrio magnus. Taxonomy (NCBI): domain Bacteria; kingdom Pseudomonadati; phylum Thermodesulfobacteriota; class Desulfovibrionia; order Desulfovibrionales; family Desulfonatronovibrionaceae; genus Desulfonatronovibrio; species Desulfonatronovibrio magnus. The sequence goes on along the minus strand of NZ_JYNP01000016.1, from coordinate 101,562 downwards.
GCTGATGAGTTTTTGAGAGGTAATTATTCTTTTAAAAGTAATTAAGTGTTAAGTTTTAAGTGTTAAGCTTTAAGTATTAAGCTTTAAGTATCTCACCGGGGGGGACTGGGACCAAACTTGAGAGTAGCTTGAAATAGCCTTGGCGCGAGATTGCTTCGCTTAGCTCGCAACAAGGATTGCCACGCTCGCCCCAGTTGAATGGCTGCGCCTACACTGCGCCTGCCTCGTTGAATAGCTCGAAGAGCTGGCCCGCAGGGCATTCAACTGGGGTGTACTCAACGAGGTAAAATGACTCGCTCGCAATGACACATGAGGTGTCACAGATGTAGTTACGCAGAACCTGTCATTGCTAGGGAGCCTAAGCGACCGAAGCAATCTGTACGGTAAGACCATAACAATTATAATTTGCGTAACTGCTCAGCACAGCTCTTTCACTGGATAAAGCCTCTGGCCTGTTTGGTTTCCGGATTGTTGCGTGTTTGACCGGCCTTGAGCCCGTTAGCCAAAAGCATGGCTGAAACACAGTCTCCCGACAAATGGAAAACATAATGATTTTGGCTTACGGGCTTACGCCGGGAGTTTGCAGCAAAAGAAAACCAAATTGGGCAGAGGCTGCCGAGGTATTGAATAGTTACGAATTTGTTTCTGATTAAGTTTTTAAGGGCCTGCAGGAAGCAGGCCCTGTTTTGTACAAGTCCGGTTTTCAACTTATGAAAACCCGATAATGGGCCAATAGATCATCACACTTAAAGCGCAGACCACCAGCAGGAATAAACACCAGGGCACTGCGTACTTAACAAACTGCCCCTGTGAAAAATAGCCAGTGCTGTAAGCAATAATTGTTGGAGGACATCCAATGACCAGCATGATGAACGATGTAGTCATGGGGGCCAGAAGGGCCACTGCCTGAGGAGACATGTCCATCATCTCAGCCATGGGCAGGGTTATGGGCAGCATGAGTGCTACTGCTGCGGAGTTGCTCATCAGACTGGAGATGAAAGAGCCGAAAAATCCGAACCCGAAATACACCACGAACTCATGCCTGCCTTCGAGAAGTGGCAGCAAGGATGCAGCAAGGAACTCACCTGCTCCGCTGTGCAGCATGGCCATACCAAGTGACACGCCTGCTCCAAAAACAATCCATGATTCCCAGGGGAACTTGTCACAAATGGTCTGAAAAGATATCCACTTGGGTCCGCAAAATCCTGCTATGGCCAATGCTGCCGGAATGCTAACATGCCAGCCGGTCAGATCGCCCATAAACCACAGTGCAAATGTTGCAATAAACACAATCAATACACCAATTTCCTTGACCTGCATAGGACCGGGATGTTCAAGCCTTATCCCGGAAAGCTCCTTTTCCTTGGGTCTGAAAGCGAACCATAGTACTGCCCAGGTGCCAATGGCCGTTAATATGGCTATGGGGAACTGAATAATTATGTATTGCATGAATCCTATGGAGACTGCCTCTGCAAACTTTGGAGATTCCTCGGTAAAGACCTGAAGAATCTCTACAGCCAGAGGGTTACGTCCACCACCAAGCAATGTGGCAAAACCTCCTGCTGAAGCAGCCATGGGGATAAGCATCATAAAGAACATGGGAAGCCTGTGCCCCTGACCTGGCTTCATGCCCATGGCCATGAACACCGGAACAAAGGCAAATACCATGATAACCGTGACCGTGGCATCGTGAAAAACACTGGCGGTCATGGTGCAGCCAATGGACAGAATCAGGCTCAGTCGCTTGACCTTTGTACCAGCAAACTTCAGCAGATAATACATGATCCTCTTGGCCAGGCCGACTTCATTCAGGACCACCCCGAACATGATGATCATGAGCACAAACATAACCGCCGGACTGGCGTATGGGGCCCAGGCATCATGAGGGGTCTGAATGTTGAACAGAATAAGTCCAGAACCCACCAGAAGTGCAGTAACTCCGATAGGGATGGCCTCGGTCACGAACAAAATGACCACAGTGGTCAACAAAGCCAGCAGTCTATGTCCTTCAGGGGAAAGATTGTCAGGGGTGGGCAGTAAATACACAAACAGACCCAGTCCAATGGCAATGGCCAGTTTTACAGCAATAACCAACGGGCTGGCTTCTTTTCTAATAGATTCTACTTCTGCCATAGATATTTCCTCGCTTTTGTCATAAGACATTGAAGGTTAGGATTCACACGAATCATAATTCGCATGTGTCCTTGATCTTTCTGGAAATATGTTCATAAACATCAGAAAAAAGAAGAAGACCTACAAGTTTTCCCCTTTCAACCACAAAAAGAGAGTCATGACGACCCACAACAAACAGATGCAGGGCCTCGTCAATGTTATCTTCCTTCTTAACCTGGTGACCTTCTGTAGGCATCTTTAAGAAATCTTTGATCCTGGCGTTTTGAGCAGTCTGACACAAGTTTTCAAAGGGCCTGTCCCACAGAACTTTCTGATGTTTCATGGAAGTAATTACATAAAATGTATCCTTGAACTTGAGTCTGTTGGGATCAATAATATTGGAGTACTTGGGCTCAAGCCCCTGAATTAGATCCATAGGGGACAATTTCCCCACAATCCTGTCATTATCATCCTTAACAAGAAGTGTTCGATACTTGGACTTTCCTGTCGTAAAATCTTCGTTAGCCCTTTCCAGGGCATGGAAAGCCTCGATAAAAAGCGCTTCTCTTGAAATGGCTGGAAATTCATCAAGTCCAACCATTAAATCTTTAACAGTTAAGGGATCAGATTTATTATCAGACATAAACAGGAACCTCCTTGAATTTTCATAAAACATGAAACAAAATAAAACACTGATTGTGATAAGATTATCAAAGAGCAATTTGTGTTCAATGTTTTAAAACAAAAAACAGGTTAAAGTGTCAACAGGAAAAATGGAACAAAGTTAAAAAAAACAAAAAGAAACATTTAGAATCAAAAACCGGGGGCACAAGGTCGGCTCATGATCTGTACCAGTGCTTCTGCCAGTGCTCCATATCCTTCTTTACCTTATCACTGACTCGTTTTTCTTCTCTTTGGGTCTTGACCGCGTAAGCAGCGCTGATCTTTTCAAGCAGTTGTTCCAATTCACAGGGCTTCATAAGATAATCATAAGCTCCGAGCCTCATGCCTTCTACAGCTGATTCAACATTGGCATGACCAGTCAGGAGGATCACCTCAGTATCAGGGCTTATCTTTTTAATTTGCCCCAGAGTCTCAATCCCGTCCATTTCCGGCATCTTGATATCTAAGACAACAATATCAAATTCACTGTTCCTGATCATCTGCAGAGCCTCAATTCCTCCTGGAGCGTCCTTGGGATCGAATCCTTTTTCTGAAAGTCTTTTGACCAGAGTGGATCTGAATCTTTCTTCGTCATCCACCAGCAAAAGTCTTATTTTTTTGTACATTTCCAAATCATCTGAGTAATCCATAATTGTCTCCTTTCAGTAGTTTGGGCTATTTACAGTTTTTAGTAACTTACCGTTTCAATCCTGTAGAAAAGAAAGTTTTTTAACCTTGAAAGAGCAATAATGCCCAGGAACCTTAGTCTTCAGCCTTCAGTCTGAAAAGTACGGTTATCGCCCCCAACTTGACAAGCCTTGTTTTAATTGGGTTGTGGGCACAGCCGGCATTAGACAATTCAGTTATCCGGAACTTGATCCGCGGGCCAGACCTTTCAATTCGATATTGTCGAGTAGCTGCCAGGAGTTCTCAAAATCTATTGCCTGAATATCGTATCTTCCTTGAGTTCATCAAGTCGCCATGCTTCAACTGCAACGTCGGCAGGGCCGATGACGTTATCAAACACCCTGATCTTTTTCCATGTCAGATATTGAAAAAACTCCTCTTCAATTCCTCCACAAATTACATCCTGAACTCTTTCAGACTGCACAATGGAACATAGTTCTTCAGCAGAAGGTTCGGAAAGAAGAAGATTCTTCTGATCCAGAATGAGCCCGTTATCAGACTTTTCAACAATGAGAACTTCCAGGGTCATATCAAAACGGGGTGAAACATCATGGTCATGAACCGTTACAAGTACCCGTCTTACATCAGAGACAGAAAAGGGAACCATAGTTTACTCCAGTCCCAGCTTTTTTAATTTTCTCCACAGGGTACTCCTGCCCCAGCCAAGGATATCCGCTGCCTTGCTTTTTCTGCCTTTGGCAGCAACCAGCGCCTCAAGAATCATCTTTTTTTCCATGTCCTCCCATGTGCAGCTTTTGGAATCACCGCGATCCACCTGCACGGGAGGAGAAACAGGAACTGAAAGGCGGGCGGCCTGCTTTTGCCTCATCCCCTGTTCAAGTACATATTCTGGAAGATGAGAGGTTAGAATTGATTCCCCCTGACAGACATTAACCGCATACTCCAAGATATTTTTCAGCTCTCTGACATTGCCGGGATAATGATAGTCCAGAAGAATCTGCAAGGCATCCTGAGATACATCGGTAATGTTTTTTTTAAGCTGACTGCTTAGCTTCCTCAGCATCTGTTCGAGCAAAATCCGAATATCTCCTTCTCTCTCCCGCAAGGGGGGAAGATGAAGCCGCACAACATTCAGCCGAAAGAGCAAATCGCTTCTAAAGTTACCATCAGAGACCATTTGTTCCAATGGGCGCAGGGTAGCAGCGATAATCCTGACGTCAACCTTGATTCCCCTGGTGCTTCCAAGGGGGAATATTGTCTTGTCATCCAGGAAGGTCAAAAGCTTGCTCTGAAGCCCTGTGGGCAGATCTCCGACTTCGGTCAGGAATATGGTTCCATTGTGGGCCAGACGGAATCTTCCGGGTTTATTTTCAGTAGCGCCTGTGAATGCTCCCTTCTGATGCCCAAAAAGCTCTGATTCAAGTAGTGTTTCAGGCAGTGCAGCACAATTTACTTTGACAAATGGTTCCTTGGCCCGGTCTGATGCAAGATGAATGGCCTCGGCAACTACATCCTTGCCTGTGCCGCTCTCGCCGGTAATCAGGATGGAGGAATCTGTTTGAGCTACCATGGGTAATATGCTGAACACCTTTTCAATCTGGGGGCTTGTGCCAATCAGGGTTCCAAACCTGGCTCCGTGATCCTTTTTCCAGTCAGATTTCTGCTGAGCTCTCAAATCCTCGACTAACTGAAAATACCCTGCATGCTTTCCGTTAAGACCGTTTATGGGTGAAACAGAAATCCTCACTGGAATCTTCTGCCTCTGCCTGTTGATAATATTGCTCTGAATAAATGGATACTCCCGGGAATCACAATCATTCAAAGGACACTGCTGCAGACACATACTGCTACGAATAATACTTGAGCATACAAGGCCTCTGGCTTCAAACTGGTCATATCCTGTCAGGGCAGCCAGAGCCCTGTTTATGAGCAGTATTCTGCGTTCTCCATCCAGCAGGGCGGCTCCAACAGGAATTTCGTCAAGTATCCTCACCAGCTGCACTGGTGAGTCAAATAGCCCTTCAACCACAGCGCTGTTCAATTTGATTTCTGAATTTTTCATAATGGTTTAAGTTTTAAGTTTTAAGTGTTAAGTGTTAAGTTTTAAGCTTTGAGCTTTGAGTGGAGAGCCGAGATGTTATTGGTAATGTTGCAAAACGTTCTGGAATGAAAACAGGCATGAAACGATTTTGAACTTTTAAAAACAAAAAATCAAGCATAGATTCTCCCATCTCTCATAAAAAATGTTGAAGAGTTGAGAAGGTAAATTTCTCAGTAAATGATAAAGTAAAATCAAGTTCACTCCAGCTTGACTGAAAATCATTAAAAACTTACAAACCGCAGTTCTGCAACTGCTACAAAAAACAAAAACAATCACATGAATAATTTAGACCGTGAAGTGTACAAAAGAAGAACATTCGGGATTATAAGTCACCCAGACGCAGGAAAAACCACCCTGTCTGAAAAACTTCTGCTTTTTGGAGGGGCCATTCAGATGGCCGGATCCATAAAGGCCAAAAAAGCAGCCCGCCATGCCCGTTCCGACTGGATGAAAGTAGAACAGGAAAGAGGAATTTCAGTTACTTCATCTGTCATGAAATTTATTTACCAGGATTATGAAGTTAACCTTTTAGATACACCTGGTCACCAGGATTTTTCAGAAGATACCTACAGAGTGCTTACAGCTGTGGATTCAGCCCTGATGGTTATTGACAGTGTTAAGGGAGTTGAAGCCCAGACCAGAAAGCTTATGCAGGTCTGTCGCATGCGCGCTACCCCCATAATGACTTTTATCAACAAACTTGACCGCGATGGCCGTGACCCTTTTGAACTTTTGGATGAAATTGAGCAGACCCTGGGTATTCAGGCAACACCCATGACCTGGCCCATTGGCATGGGTAAGATCTTTCAGGGAGTCTATGATTTGAGGCGCAAAGAGTTGCGTTTTTTTTCTGCCGCTGACAGTAAAGGTCGAAAGCCCAAAGAAAACACAATCGTTAATGACCTTGCCGACTCCAAACTTGATGATCTTCTTGGTCCGACAGCTGCTGATGAACTGCGCCAGGATGTTGAACTAATAGAGGGAGCAGGCTACCCATTTGATGAGAATGCGTATCTGCAAGGCAAACAGACCCCGGTCTTTTTTGGCAGCGCTGTGAACAACTTTGGTGTTCAGGAACTTCTTGACACTTTTGTTCTGCTGGCACCCCATCCCAGGCCAAGGCAGGCTGAAACCCGTGAAGTTTCTCCCTTTGAAGAGCAGTTTTCAGGTGTGGTTTTTAAGATTCAGGCTAATATGGATCCTGCTCACCGGGACCGTATAGCATTTATGCGGGTCTGTTCAGGCAAGTTTGAAAAAGGGATGAAGGTCCGACACCACAGAATTGGCAAGGATATCCAGATATCCAACGCTATCATCTTCATGGCCCAGGACCGGGCTGGTGTGGAAGAGGCCTGGCCAGGTGATATTATTGGTGTTCACAATCATGGGACAATCAAAATCGGCGACACTCTGACCACAAGAGAAGAATTAAAATTTACAGGAATTCCCAACTTTGCGCCGGAGTTTTTTCGCAGGGTGATCTTAAAAAACCCCCTCAAGTCCAAGCAGTTGGAAAAAGGGCTGAAACAGCTGACAGAAGAAGGGGCAATACAGCTTTTTCGCCCTTTATCAGGTAATGACTATATTCTGGGAGCTGTGGGAGCTCTGCAGTTTGATGTAACAGCGGCTCGACTGGAAGCTGAATATGGTGTTCAGGCCCAGTACGAACCACTGAATTTTTCCACAGTTCGCTGGATTGATTCAGCTCAAAAAGCAGCACTGAAAGACTTCAGACAAAGATATTTTTCTTCACTGGTTCAGGATACTGAAGAAAACCTGGCAATTCTGTTTGCCAGTAAATGGCGACTGGAAAGAACAGCTGAAGAGTGGCCGGATATAAAATTCCTTGAGGTTCGTGAACATTAATCAAAGAACCAGGAACCAGGAACCAAGAACCAGGAACCAGGAACTCTCAAGACAGGGATCAATTATGAAAAAATTCAGAATTTACGAACATCCTCAAAAAGGTCTGGAAGCTGTAAAACTAGGATTTTCCTGGCCAGCCTTTTTCTTCGGCATCCTGTGGATGGTGTTTAAAAGTCTATGGAAATATGCTGGAATATGGTTTGTGCTTTATATTTTAATGGCCTTAATGGAGTCACATCTCAAGTCAGGAGATATTGAAACCGGCCTGACAGCAACATACGATATCATGCTTATGATTTTCTACCTCATTGTTATGCTTATACCTGCATTTATCGGCAACAGCTGGGTGGAAAAAAAGCTTCAGAACCAGGGGTATGTACTTTTAAAGGAAGTTACAGCATCTAATCCCAAGCAGGCTTTGGCAGACCTGTCCGCACAACAGGACCAGGATTAGCCTTTTTGGGTTAAACATGGCCGGTTTTTGTTTTTGCTACAGGATTGGAGCTGTGAATTATTAACGCGGGTTGTAACCGTAACCACAAAAAAGATATTTTTACCGCCCGTTCGAAGACTCACTCAAGACGCAAAGGGCGCAAAGGAAGAAAGAAGTTTTTTCATTTGCCGGGGAACGGCAAATAAAAAGGCAGCCTTTTTGAAAAACCGATGCCCGGTTTCCAAAAATATATTTTCCTTATTGTCTTTAACTTTGAGTCCTTTGCCTGCCCAGTTGAATTGCTCGCAGAGCAAACCCGAAAAGCATTCAACCGGGGCGTCTTTGCGGTTCAAATTTTCTTGTTATTTATAACATGGTTTCAGGAGTAAGTTACTGATCAAAAAATGTAATCTCACCGGCTTTATCAGCAATCATTTTAACTCGATTCTTGGCAAGAGCTTCCTTCTCAGCGATTTTTTGCTGATAAGTGGACTGGACGCGTTTCAGATAGACATCACCTGTATCGGTGAGAAAAAAAATCTTGCGTGAGTCCTGCCCCCCTACATCCTGGCTGACTACTCTTATGCCTTCATTGTGCAGAAATCCCTGCACAAAGCTGACAATCTTTTCTCCTACTCCATTTTGCTTAGAAATGCTCGATATCATGTGAGCACCGCCAAAAACCTTGGCAATGAGACTTCGTCTCGACGCACCAAGATTCATCATTCTGTTGATGAGCAGTTCCATGGCATTGACTCCATACCTCGCTGATACATCGTACTTTTCCAGGTCTGCCTGGCCGGGCAGAAGAATATGGTTCATTCCTCCAATTTTGTTCAGGGGATCAAAGAGGCACGCTGCTACACAAGATCCAAGTATGGTATGAATTATTGTCGGATCTTTGCTGGCATGATATTCGCCGATATGGATATGGATTTTCTTTCGCATCAATTTTCAGTAAAGATTATTAAGAAGTGTAACAGCTAAGCCATATGCTTGCAGCAACAAGGCTGGGATCTTTCTGCTTTCATAAGAAAATGGCAATACTGTAATTTTATGGTAATGCTTAGAGAATCACTGTGAAGCATAAAACAATACCACATTTGAAATCATGTGTAAATGATAGACGAAAAAATGGCAACACAAATGTTTAAAGTTGTCTGTGCCCAAAACCTGGCTGGAAAAAAACTCGAGATTGGGATGGTTAAGTAATCAGAGCGGTCAGGGAGCCAGGTGAAAAGTTTTTAATTCCGCATACAGTTAAAATCTGTCCACTCAACGAAATGACTTTTAGCTGATAAATGTTTTTATATAATAGCAATAACGGCATAAGGTCAGGAAAGTTTTGCAAATTTCCAAGTTCAGCGCTTTGTGAAAAAATGATTTTATTGACTATGATCAAACTAATTGGAATAAACTATGTAATTCTTGATATTTACATGCGAGAAACCCGTATAATTTATGTTTACCCCAATATAATGGATGGTATCAGTTTATGGAAACGGTAAGTTTTAAAGGTGGGCTCAAGCTCCCTGTTGTCCATGGGGGCGGAGACAGACCCATTATTTGTGTTCCCCCCGGAGAGCAGGTCATTGTACCCATGAAGCAGGATCTTGGACCTGAGTGTGAACCTCTGGTAAAAAAGAAGCAGATTGTTCGGACTGGTGAACTCATCGGGCAGAGCTCTCTCGAGCATGGAGCATGTATACACGCTCCTGTGGCTGGAAAAGTAACTGATGTTACCAAGTCCTTTATTCATTTTTCCGGCAAACGAATGTCAGCAGTTGTCATTTCCAGGGAAGGGCCGGTGAATAAAGCCAGGAGGCAGGAACAGGATGATTTTCTGTCTACCCTTGTTACATCTGGAATGGTGGATTTTGATAAGGATACAGTCCCCCTGGCAGTCAAGCTTGATGAGGCCAAACTCAATCATGTGGACAGCCTCATAGTCAATGCCATGGATGTGGAACCTTTTTTCTCCAGCAGGGTCAGGGTACTTTCTGAAAGAATACATGATGTTATGGCAGGCATCAGCGCAGTCAAAGACTATTTGAATATTCAGCAGGTTTATATTGTCCTTGATGAGCAGCACAGAGGGCATATTTCCGACAATCAGGCTCGACTGCTGCAGGATGTTACTCTGGTGCCTCTCAAATACAAATATCCTCAAGCCATTGACTATCTGCTGGTAAAGGCCATTCTCGGCAAAGAGGTGCTGTGTACCATTCCCTGTAGAGATATCATGCACAGTCAGGACATAGACGGGCTTGTTATAAGCGTTGATACTCTTGCCTCTCTGGGGTCAAAGGTGGTCTCAACCGAAAGAATACTGACCATCCGTGATCTTAACGGCGACCTGAACGAAAATGTACACGTTCAAATTGGTACACCTATTAAGGAAATCCTCAGTGCCTGTTCATACGAAGTGAATCCTGAGGCAAGGATCATTGCCGGAGGCCCCATGATGGGGCAGATTTTTGCTGACGCGCAAATGCCAGTAACCAAGGATTTGCAGGGCATTTTTATCCTCAATAAGGAGCAGCTGACTTTCAATAAGCCAAAGACCTGTATTAAGTGCGGGTTGTGCGTGGATGTGTGTCCTGCAAGACTTCTTCCGTTCATGATTTCCGGTTTTGTTGAAAAGGCACAATATGATCAGGCCCAGAGATACCAGCTGTCATCATGCTTTGAATGCGGCTGTTGTTCTTATGTCTGTCCATCCAATATTCCTCTTTTGCACTGGATTCAATTCGGCAAATTTGAAATCTTTAAACAAAGGAGCAAGTTGTGAACACTTCCAGGATGATAGCTGCGGCCAGTCCGCATATTCACAGCAGAAACTCCATTTCCAGGATGATGCTCAACCTGATCCTGGCATTGCTCCCGGTTACGCTTGTTGGAGTCTATCTTTACCAGATGGATGCAGTTCGGCTTATTGCCATCACTGTTTCGTCCGCAGTTGCCTGGGAAGTAATCCTGCAGAAACTTTTCCAGAGACGAGTCGCTGTCATGGATTTCAGCGCAGTAGCCTCCGGGCTGATGCTGGCCCTGCTGCTGCCTCCAACAGTGCCCTGGTGGATGATTGTCCTTGGAACATTTATGATGATCTTTCTGGGCAAGGAAATCTTTGGTGGTCTTGGCTGTAATCCTTTCAATGGAGTGCTGATTGCCTGGGTGGCTCTGAAAATATCCTATCCCATGGCCATGGAAGACTGGCCCTTCCCGGACAGAGATATTTTCGCTGACATGCCTCCATTAGATATTCTGCGTTATGACGGCATGTTCATGGTTGAACAGTTCTACCCATTGAGCACTTTGTTTACGGGTTTAGATGTTATAGGTCCGATAGGGGAAACATCCAAGCTGGCACTTCTTGTTGGAGGAGCCTGGCTTGTGGCCACAAGAACAATCTTCTGGCATGTACCTGTGGCCATGTTACTTGGTGTGGCAGCATTTTCCGGAATATTCTGGATGATTGATTCCCATGAATATCCATCTCCAGTCTTTCATATTTTTGCCGGCGGAACAATTTTTGCCGCCTTCTTTCTGGCAACTGACTCCAGTTCATCACCGGTCACCAAGCCGGGGATGATCATGTACGGACTTCTGGCCGGCATACTTACAGTAACCCTGCGCATGTGGTCTCAATGGACCGAAGGAGTATATTTCGCAGTCTTTTTAATCAGTCTGCTGACTCCTTTGTTAGATAAAATGAGGCCCTCGGCTTTTGGTAAAAAGAAATTTCTAAGGCTGCCTTCCGGCAGATGATGCAAGTGCGGGCTTTCTGGAAAATGGCAGTTAATCTGCTGACCCAAAAGGCCTGCTTTCAGGAGAGATATCAGTGACACGTAAAGATCTTATCCAGATGGTTTTCATTATGACGCTGGTGGCGTCCCTTTGTGGCGGTGCTCTCGCCATGGTCAAGATAGGCACTAAGGATCAGATAGAGTACCAGCAGATATTATTCATTAAAGAACCGGCACTGGTGAAAATACTGCCAGAAGGCTATGATAATGATCCTGTATCAGACAGACTGACCTTGAATATTGAAAGAAATGGACGTGAAGAAGAAATGACTTTTTTCATTGCCAAAAAGGACGGTCAGACTGTTTCCGTGGCCTTTGAAAGTTATGCAGGAGGGTATGCCGGGCCTGTAGGTGTTATGCTGTCCATAAATCCGGCTGAGGGAAAGCTGCAGGGTGCTGCTGTTACAACCCATTCAGAAACTCCGGGGCTTGGAACGCGCATTATTGATGTAGCCAGTTTTGTCCGCCAGTTCCAGGATCAGCCCTTGGACAAGGATTTTCGTCTTCGTTCTGATGGAGGTACCATTCAGGGTATAACCGGAGCTACTGTATCAGCAGCTGCCAAGGCCAATGCCGTGCACAGGGGTATAGCTGTTTATCAGGAAGTAAAAGACAAGCTGGAATTTGATTAAAGGTAACAATTTAGCCATTTGCATGTGGCACGGGGACTGGCTCTCCCAGTCCTTGCTTTATTAAGTCTGTGTTTTACATCAACAAAAAACAAGGGCTGGGGTGCCTGTTCCCTGCTTTCCTTAGAAAAGGGCTAAACTATTACGATTAAAGTTGTAAGTCCAGCGCCTGCTCCCAGGAAGCAGGCATGGCGCTGAATTGTTCAGGATAAAGGAGATTAATATGGCTGATTCTATGGTGAAGGTTTTTACAAGGGGCCTGTGGAAAGAAGTCGCCCCGCTGCGCTTTGCGCTGGGCATATGCCCGGCTCTTGCTGTTTCAACCAATGTAGAAAGCGCCATTGGCATGGGCATGGCTGTTCTTTTTGTATTGCTTTTAAGCAATGGGCTTGTTTCTGCTATTCGCAACGTGGTTCCAGACAAGGTGCGCATTGCAGTCTTCATAAGCATTATAGCCACAGGAGTGGTCATTGTTGAGCTGGTCATGCAGGCATATTTTTATCCTTTGTTTCTGGTTCTTGGTATCTGGATCCCGCTTATTGTTGTCAATTGTTTAGTGCTGGGACGCGCAGAAGCCTTTGCCCGGAAAAATCCTGTGCACCTGTCACTTGCTGATGCAGTGGGTATGGGGCTTGGATTTACATTGTCCCTGGTAGTTATCTCCTCCATCAGGGAGGTGTTTGGCAACGGGACCTGGCTTGGAATGAATGTGATGCCTGAAGGATACCCGGGATTTGACTATCTGTTAATGCCTGCCGGGGCGTTTCTTGTTTTTGGCCTTGTGCTGGCAGCCATGAACCTGATTTCAGCCACGCTGGAAAAAAATAACATTCAAAAAGTAGGATAAGGCCATGGAAGATTATCTTTTGATGATGGTTTCAGCCATGTTTATCAACAATATCGCCCTTATCAGGTTTATGGGCAACTGTCCCATTGTGGGCGTTTCAAGCTCTATGAGCAGCGCCGTGGGCATGTCCTTTGCGGTCATCTTTGTAACTACTCTGGCAGGAACCACTTGCTGGATTATTCAAAAGGCTGTGCTTGAGCCATTCAGCATTGAATATCTGCAAACTCTGGTTTTTATACTGGTTATTGCATCCAACGTGCAAATTACAGAAATGGTGGTTCAGAAAGTATCTCCACCACTTTACAGGGCTCTGGGTATATATCTGCCTCTGATAACCACAAACTGCATGGTTTTCGGAATATCGCTGCTTAATATTCAGGATGAACGATCATTTATGGAAACCCTTGTCTACTCTATATCGGCTGCCGGGGGATTTGCAGTTGTGCTCATCATTCTGGCCGGCATAAGAGAAAGAATGGCGGCTACTGCTTATGTGCCCGCTGTTTTGCAGGGAGTTCCCATTACACTTATCACTGCCGGAATCATGGCTTTGAGCTTTGCTGGGCTGCTGGGGCTTGATTAGATTATGCCTGCTTTGCCTGGCTGGATAATTTGTATCTGTTTAGCGCTTTGGATGTGGCACGGGGACTGGCTCTTCCGGGATCCACTTGTCCCAAAAATGAGTCATTTTGAGCACAAATTGATGCTCAAGTGGGTCCCGGAGTGCCTGTCCCCTGCTCTCCTTAAAAGCGCTAAACAGATACGATAATTTTAAGTTAAAACGTAAAAGCATAGCCCATTGTAAAGAAAGCAGGGGGGGCATGCTCTCGGAATCCAGTTGAGCATCAACCGATGATTTAAACGTCTCATTTTTGGGCAGGTGGGTCTTATAAGAGTCAACCTTCGTGCCGCACTGGAAGGCTCAAACTGTTACGTGAAAACAATTTAAGGAATACAGTATGGAACAGATACTTATTGCAATAGCAGCCATGGGACTAATGGGTCTGATGTTGAGTCTGATCCTTGGTATTACAGCCAAGGCATTTTATGTGCCTGTTGATCCCAGAATTGCCAAAGTGAATGATGCATTACCCGGAGCAAATTGCGGAGCCTGTGGTCTGGCAGGGTGTTCTGATCTGGCTACAGCCATTGTCTTAGGATATGCCGAGCCCAAGGCCTGTAAGGCTGGCAGCAGTGAAACCATTGCTGCCATATCAGACATTATCGGTGTAGAAGTTGATGCAGAAGAGCAGCAGGTTGCCCAGATGTTCTGCAGCGGAACCAAAAATTCTTCTGATCATAAATTTAAATATTTTGGTATTGACGACTGCAGAGCTGCTGAGCTGGTTTCAGGAGGGGACAAGGCCTGCAGTTACGGGTGTCTTGGATTGGGAACCTGTGAAAGGGTATGTTCTTTTGGAGCCATCACCATGCTCAAAAGTGGACTGCCTGTAGTTGCAGCAAAAAAATGTACTGCCTGCGGCAATTGCGTCAAGGTTTGTCCCAAGGGTATACCCAAACTTGTGCCCATCAGCCAGAAATCGGTCTGCTTTTGTCAGTCCCATGATCCTGGAAAAGTTGTCAAAAAAATATGTTCCGTAGGCTGTATTGGCTGCTCTCTCTGCAAAAAGGTCTGCCCCGAAGAAGCTATCAACATGGTGGACTCGCTGGCAGTGGTCAATCCGGAGAAATGCACAGGGTGCGGGATATGTTATGAAAAATGCCCCACTGGCGTTATACATAAACTTGTGGTTTAGTTTTTTTTGGTATATTAGAAATATCTTTATCAACTGATAAAGACTGTTCAGCCAACCACAAGCCATAATACAGGAGGGGACCATGCAGCACAAAATACTTATTTCTGTGGATGAGTCAAAAAATTCACTAAGTGCGGTTCAATATGTAGCCAATATTGTCAGGCCGGATAAAGTCAAAATTACATTGATCAATATTTTAGATACCCCTCCCGACCTGGACAGCCAGCCAACTATACATCCTTTTTTCAAGAGCAAGCTGCAGGAGCTTAAAGGCCAGAGCGGTATACAGCAGAAGCTAATTGAGCAGGTACTTGGCGAGTACTGTAATATTTTATGTGCTGCAGGCATACCAAAAGATTCAGTTCAAACCAGGATTGAAAAGGTTCGGGACGGTATTGCCAAAGATATAATCTCTGAAGCCAAGGAAGGGCAGTATGACACGCTGGTCATAGGCAGAAGAGGGGTTACGGGTATGGAAAAAATTCTACTGGGCAGTATTTCCAGTAAAATTGTGAAATCCATTAAAAACTGTTCAGTATGGATTATTGACAAACAATGAGTTCTGCCGGGGTCAAAAACGGAAAGGTGCTGTCTGTACATCAGAACATGGCCAGGGTCAGGATCAAACGTACCAGCTCCTGCGCCACCTGCTCATGTGCTGGAATGTGCAGTCCGTTTGGCAAAGACTGGATGATTATTGAGGCCCAGAATCTTCCGGGAGCAAGGGAGGGGCAGGATGTTGTAGTGACTTATGAAGTGGAAAATGAGCTTAAGGCTTCATTTATACTTTATATAGTTCCACTTATCAGCCTGATTCTGGGGGCTGTGCTGGGGGCCTGGGCAGACCCCTTAGAAAATGAAGATCTTTCAGCAGTGACCGGTGGTTTTGGCTTGCTGGCCCTGACCTATATTGGCATCAAAATGTATTCCAGAAAGAAGTACAGCACGCAGCAGAATTTTAATCCTGTCATCAGCGATATTCTTCCAGCTGAATCCAGTTCTTCCTGACAAAATTTCGGGCAAAAGCGGAACCTGCTCAACAGCCTGGGGGGATTACGCGTTTCTAAAAAGGTCAATTGGGGACAGTCCGCGCGAAAGACTGTCCCAACTTTTAGTAGCTTACTGCCTCAATCATGTAGAAAAAAACAGGAAAATTATTTAACCTTGACAAGAGCAGTAATACTCAAGATCCTTATTCTTCAGCCATCAGCCATCAGCCATCAGCCTGAAAATTAATGTGGTGGCGGCTTTCAGCTATCCTGGACTTTAATAGCCTGCAGGATGCAGGCTCCACTCGTCAATGCATTTACTCTCAGGTTGGTCCCGAGCCCCGGGTGAGGCGCTTATATATCAATTCCCCATTTTTTGAGAAGCTTCATACCTCCATAAACATTCAATGTATTATCTTTGCCATGTTTTCTCAATTTGAGTTGAGACTCATATGAACGTCCCCCTGTGTTGCAGACCAGCACAATAGTTTCAGCTTCAGGTACCTTGGCCAAATTGGCTTCGAGAGATTCATTGGCAATATTTCGCCATTTTTCAGGGTATTTTTCAAGGAACTCCAAGGCATTTTCCACATCACGGCAATCCAGAAAAAGCACATCTTTCTTGTCCCGGTTCTCCCAAAGCCTTGCAAACTCAGCCGGACCAATGCCGACATTCCTGCCCAGCATAATATTTTCAGCTGTATGACCCAGATTGTTCAGTGCATCCATGGCTGAATTGAAAGGTGGGGAATATGCCAGTTCCAGATTGCTGATATCCTTAGTTGTGGGCTTTTGAGGTAAAATTACTCCCACTGCATCAATTCTACCCTTGAGACTGTCTCCGTTAGTACTTAACCCTTGCAGGCCCAGAACCCTGCCGGTATTTTTCTCTACGCAGAGCTCTAATATAATCAGATCTTTTTCTGGATAAAAATGAGACTTGTCAAACTGGACCACAAATGCCCGTATGGCATCAAAACCATGTTTGGAAGCCGATTCAAAGCTAAGTCCTGTGCCGGATACACCATGATCAAAGATCTTAATTACAAAAGAACCAACAGCACCGGGAAAAGTGTCTGTGCCGCCTGCCAGATTGGTTCCAATAACCCTGCCCTGTCGATTGGCCATGGATCCGAGAGGAAAATAACCGGGCTTGCCGGTCACTAAGTTCTCTATCTCGACACAATCTCCACCAGCGTAAATATGAGGATCAGAAGTTCGCAGGTATTTGTCTACCACGATGGCGCCTGTATCTGAAACTTGCAGTCCAGCCTCAAGGGCCAGTTCTGAATTGGGCTGAACCCCCACAGCCATGATAACCAGGTCGGCCTGGATTTTCCTTTTATCAGTGGTAACTGTTTCGACACGACCGTTGCCGGTGATTTCAACAACTTTTTCTTCGGTCAGGCAGGTTATGTCGTTGTCATGCATGACCTGTTCCACCATGGCAGCCATGTCTTGACTTACAAAACCGGGAAGTAACTGAGGCGCTATCTCTATCACAGTAGTCTCAATTCCCCAGAGATCTGTCAGTGCTTCAGCCATTTCCAGGCCGATAAAACCGGCTCCAACAACAACAGCCTTACCCACTGCACCCTTGGTGATGGTTTCTTTGATGCGAACTGCTTCCTCTAATCCTGATACAGTAAAGACGTTTTCCAGTTGGCTGCCGGGCAGGGGAATCTTTCGGGGTCTGCTGCCGGTGGCCAGCACTAACTTGTCATAATCCAGGGTTTTCTTTTCTCCTGTGTCCACATTCTGCACAAGGACCTTCCTGGCAGCACGATCAATCTGTAATGCCCTGGTCCTGGTCAATACCTCTACCCCTTTGGCTTCCTGAAAAAACTTCGGGTCACGCACCATATGAAAAGTGGTGGACTGAAGTTCTCTGGCATCGCTTACATCTCCGGAAATATAATAGGGTATTCCGCACCCTCCGTAAGATATAATTTCGGACTCATCGATCATGATGACCGAGGAATCAGGTTCAAGCCTTTTAAATCTGCAGGCGGCCTTGGGACCCAGGGCCACAGCACCTATGATCAATACTTTCTTTGACATCTGTAAACTCCATCTGATATTGTTGCAGATAAAATAATATCTAATGCGGGCTGTGCCCACAACCCAAAAAAGATGTTTTAACCGCCCGTTCGAAGACTCACTCAAGACGCAAAGGGCGCAAAGGAAGAAAGAAGTTTTTTCATTTGCGGGGGACCCCAGTTAACCCCGCCTGCGACGGTGACTTCGTCTGTTTAACAAGGCAGGCGGCAAATGAAAAGGCAGCCTTTTTGAAAACCGATGCCCGGTTTTCAAAAAGATATCTTCTTTATTATCTTTAACTTTGAGTCCTTTGCCTGCCCAGTTGAATTGCTCGAAGAGCAAGCTCGAAGGGCATTCAACCGGGGCGCCTTTGCGGTTCAATTTTTTTTGTTTTTTATGACAGGGTTTCAAGAGTAAGTTACTAAATTTCAAACATGGAATCACAACACATATGCAGCACTTTTGTAATAAAGATCTGATCAGGGAAACATTTTCCAATTCCTGGTTCTCCCTGACTGTGGTGTGGAGTAAAGATCATATACATAAAACTGAGCTTGGTCCACCCCTGAACAATGCATGTAATTCAATACTCAGGCCATACTCGCGGCATATTGCCCGAGCTGTTGAAAAATATGGTTTATATGAGACAGTAACCTGGACGGCTCCGCCGCTGGACTGGATTCAGGTTACAGATTTTGGACGCAAGGTGCTGTCAACTTTGCTGGACAATGTCCTGTTTGGGCAGCACACCACTTATGGAAGGCTTGCAGCCATGGCTGACCATCCTTCAGCTGCCAGGGCAGTTGGCAGGGTAATGTCAACAAATCCCTGGCCATTGATTGTGCCCTGTCACAGAGTGCTGTCCTCTCAGGGGGGGCTGGGTGGTTTTTCTTCCGGCCTTGATTTAAAGAAAACTCTTCTCATGCTCGAAAAAAAGGCTGTGGCTGCTTCTCGACATTCGTAAAAAAAGTTGTGAGCACAGCCCGCATTAGTGCCTTACTCTTGAAACCCTGTCATAAAAAAACAAGATTAAGATCAGCATGAGGCAGGCACTCCTGGCCCCACGGGGGAGGTGCTTTCAATTCAAAAAAACTTGACAAAGGCCAATCACTATATCAGACAAATATTCTTCTGGGCATTCCTGATGACGTTCTAAGCCGTATCATTGATGAGATGTCATCCGATGACCGGGTGGTCATGATTAGAAATAATTGACTTTTGCACTCTTAATATTTAAGTAAAAAAGTTCATGGGGGAGTAGTCGCTTTGCTCATATGCGAGTAAAGGAATACGTCAACACAATCGACCGCAAAAAGGTCGTGGCGTACTCGGCTCAAGGCTTGACGAGACCTGTGACATCTATTCTGCCAGCCTTTATTGTCAGAGGCTGAACCTTTAACCGGGCGCAGCAGGATAATGTCATAGTCTGAATCAAGCGCCCGGCTAATCCACACTATGAATGCTTTTCTCATTTCCACCCTTACTGTGGGCATTGCTGAAATAGGCGATCGCTCTCTCTTTCTCGCTATCCTTTTAGGAATTCAATATAGACGTCCATGGCCAGTTTTCTGGGGCATGAGTGCAGGCTTGTTTGTTAATCAGCTTTTGTCGGCTATCCTGGGAGTGTGGCTTTTCAGCATTATCCCGGCAAGCTGGCAGGCTATGTTGGTGGGCTCGGTTTTTCTGATCATGGCTGTCTGGGTTCTTGTGCCTGAAGATGAAAATGTAGAAATTAAAAGCTCTGCCCGAGGCATATTTTTTTCTTCAGCTCTGGCCTTTTTTATTCTGGAGATGGCTGATAAAACACAGATTGCGGTAATAACTCTGGCCGGATATTTTGAAAGTGTAGTTCCAGTGGTTATGGGGGCAACTCTGGGTATTCTTGCAGTCACCACTCCTGCCCTGTGGCTGGGCTGCAAATTTTCGCACAGGCTGCCAGTCAAAAGCATCAAGGTCATTGCATCTGTATTATTCGCAGTAATTGGGATGTGGATAATTATTGATTCTTTTTCCAGCTTTTGATTGTGTTAATACATTGAAATATTTTCTTTTCTCCCATTCGGTCAAAATCTTTCGGCACCTGAATCTGTCCGGACAGGAAGCCTACGTGCCCTGTTTGCTCAGTGTCGGGAGTATCAATGTCTGTTACCCTGGCGATGGGCCTGCCTGCCTTGGCAATGACAAAAGGTTTTCCCAGCTGCACTTCTTCAAGGAGACGTGACAAATTAGTTTTGGCCTCACGGATATTCACTGTCTGCATATTGTTTGCCCCATGGTAACTGTTCACCACATATGGTATAAGGCTATTAAAACACCCTGGATTCCGGCTTTCGCCGGAATGACGGAAAAAGGCAATTATTTGCTTTAACCGTCACCCCGGTCCCGGATCGAGTCCGGGATGACGGATCCGGGGTCCAGGTCTTCTTATTCGATCGTACTGAATAGTTACGCTCCATGTATCATAGCATTTTATCTGTGAGTGTAGTTTTTGGGACTAACGTGGTCACATATATTGATTTAGTAGGCTGCCATGGTGATGGATAAACGGTTTTGTTGCTCTGGCAGCATATCCTGTGTTTAAAACGCATTAAAACAAAAAGCTCAGCACATACCTGCCGCCGGTAAATACCAAAATAAAGGCCAGCATCCATTTAATGGCCTTGGCAGGAATAAATTTCTGCACTCTGGCTCCGGTGTACATGCCTATCATTCCGCCAATGCCCATGAGAATTCCCAGCATCCAGTCAGGTGCAACGGCCATGTCCGGATAAAATGGAGCCAGAAACTGAAAGAAAAGGGCTGCGACAACTGAGGTGATGAAAGTGCCCATCAGGCAGGCTCCGGCAATGGTGTATACCGGCAGATGAAAGACAGCCACGAAAAAAGGCGCGATGATGGCACCTCCGCCGATTCCGTACATTCCCCCTACAACCCCGACAATGGCGCTTAACGTAAAAATGCCCATTGTGGGCGCTTTTATGTTTTCTCCGTAAAAGGAATAGTCAATGGACTTCAGTCCAAAGTGATGCAGCTGTACCCTGGGCAGAGGCTCCCTGGTTGCAGCATCCATTTTATGGAAACGACTGACCAGTTCCTGAAATCTTTTTTCAGAAGAAGCCTTGTCTGTTCCTGGAGGAGGACCCTGGATAAGTGAGCGGACCAGGACATAGCCGATATAAAGAAGCACCAGGCCGGCAAAGATGCGGAAGTGGGCTGGATCAGGGAGATACTGGATTCTGAGAAAGACCCCGATAAAAACTCCCGGCACAGTTCCGGCAATGACAATCCAGGTCAAAGGCCAGACCATTCGGCCCTCTCTGATAAACCTGTAAACTCCGCTGGGAATGGCGACTATATTGAAGAGATGGTTGGTGGCGCTTACAGCGGGTGTGACAAATCCCAGGACACTGACCTGAAATGGCAGCAGAAGATTTGCGCCTGACACTCCTCCCATGGAGCAGACAAAAGCCACTGCAAATCCGGCAACGAAAGGTATCCAGGGAGCAATTTCAATTCCGGCAACCGGGAAGTACATAAGCAGCCTCCTTTAATCTATGATGGCAGAGCTTAATCCTGGCTCTACCGGTAGTTTGCAGTTTAATGGTAAGGCTTACACTATTTTCTCAAATTCAGAATATCTATTAAAAAACACTCACTCGTCAAAGATTAATCTATCTTTGAAGAAAGGTATCTGTTTAGCGCCTTGGATGTGGCATGGGGACTGGCTCTTCCGGGACCCACTTGTCCCAGAAAATGATTCATTTTAAGCACAAATTGATGCCCAAGTGGGTCCCGGAGTGCCTGTCCCCTGCTTTCCTTAAAAGCGCTAAACAGATACGAAGAGAGCATGTGATGACATATCACCAGTTACTGCTGGTCCTAAATTGCTGTCCTGGCAGAAATAAGAGCTGCAATGACCTGGCGGTGGATTTTCTGGGCTGTGTCAGGGTCGTGCCTTTCAATGTCCAGCAGGGCTTCAGGAGTGAGCAGAGCAATTCTGACAGGGGTTTCAGCAACATAGTCACAGTGTGAGGGCATTGGAGTGTAGGCCGAGGCTTCACTGAAAAGCATTCCTGGTCTCAGAGTTCTGAGAGCTGTACTGCGGCCTGATGAATCAATAACCTTTTCTGTCACTGTGCCCTGCTGCACAAACATTATTCCCGGACTGAGATCGCCCTGAGCCAGCAGCTTTTGTCCAGCGGCAAAGCTTCGTGATTTCAGATACCCTTCAATCTTCTTGAGCAGGGTTTCAAGCTGTTCCTGTTGTTCCAGCTCTTTAAGCAGATCATCAGCCACCTGCTCAAACAGATCTTCCTGCCTTTTTCTGGTCTGAGCAGGATCATAAGTCACTGCTGCCTGCGCATCAGCAATAATACTCTCCTCGCACCATTCCAGAGCGGAATTTATATCTGGAAAAATCAAGTATGCATCAGACAGTTCACTGCCGCCTATCTGCCGGAACAGGTTTTGAAACAGTTTTGAGGGACCGGCAAATACAAACAACATGTTCTGAGATGAAATCTGCTGAGCCAGGCGGACAAAATTATTCACAGCCGAAACATCAAAGCCGGTAACTTTCTGAAAATCAACAATAATGAAGCGAGTGGTCCTGTTTTGCAGTACATTGCTGACCGCAGTAGTAAGTGAACTTACAGATCCAAAAAAGAGATAGCCGCTGAGTTCAAAAAAATGGGCTTGTTGACCGTGAATGGTCAGAATCTGCTGGTGTGGCAAAGGCCTTGTCCTGCGGCTTCGGGCATGGGTGATGGAGGAGCTGGACGACACGGCAGGTATGCTGCTGATCTTGGTGGTGAACAGGATTAAGGTGGCCATGAGCCCAAGAAGCACTCCGTAAAGATATCCGAATAGGCCGATGGTTGCAAAAACCAGGAGTACTATAATGTAGTCGGAAAGGGGCATGCGCAAGCGTGTGTCTACGATCCAGTCGGACAGAAAAAGCAGTCCCAGCAGGAGCAGGAAGCCGCCCAGAAGGGCTTTGGGAAAGATGGAAAGAACCTGGCCGCCGAAAAAAAGAGTGACACCAATTATAATGGCTGCTGTAAGTCCTACGATGCGCGTGTCTGCGCCGGTCTTAAATCCAAGCATGGACAGACTGAGTGTATTGTATCCGGCAGGTGATCCAGTCAAGGCAGCCAGAGCATTGCCTCCGCTGCTGACCATCAGTTCCCGGTTAAGGTCCAGGTCTTTTTGAGCTGCCAGTTCAATGCCGCCGGTATTAAGCAGCATGCCAATCAGGGCGATGAAAGGTATTACAGCCAGTATAGGAATTTCTCGCAGAATTGCAGACCACTGCACATGGGCAAAGTCAGCCGGGCTGAATGCCGGCCAGATGCTGGATGAAGGAAATGATGTAAAGAAAAGGCCGATTTCACGGGCCTGCTCCATGTTCAGCCCCAGAAGGGGCAGGGTCAGATGGTAGAGAATAAGGGCAAGGATCATGGAACCGGGAAGGATTAAGAAGTGGGACCAGCGTTTCAGGCAGAAAAACAGTAAAAGCGCATAGAGCGCACCTGGCAGCCAGAGCAGAATGATATTGCTGGACAAAAGTGATGGCAACACGTGCCATGACAGTGTGAGTCCGGTCATTACTTCTAAGCTGCCCTTAGTCAGCAGCCAGCCTGTTCCTGCAAGAAAGCCGGCCACCACAGGATAAGGCATGAAGCGGATGTACTTGGACAGTCCGGTTCTTGCAGCGAGAAAGAAAAAAACGGCTGTGGCCATGCTGGCAATCATCAGGGCTGCGACCACGGTGATAAAGGCAGTCTGACTCTGTCCTGTCCCCAGGCTAACTGCAATACCGGCTGCAGCCCCGGCAAAAATGGCCACCGGCGCATCCTGCGGAGAACTGACGTTGGGCCGAAATCCACTGAAAAGCGCTGTTGATACAGTAAGCACCAGAGCGCCGGCCAGAGTCAGCCCCATGCCGCGCTGAGCATAAACTTCCAATGGCCCGGAAAAGATCATGGCAGCAAATGATATTTCTATGACAATAATCATCAGACTGACGACAAGTCCGATGCTTATGCCGGACAAGGCTTTGGGAGAGCTCAGGTCCGTAAAAATATCCATTGGAATAAAGAGGTTATGGCGCATCATTTTATCAGCTTGAATTTTTTGACCACATCTCTGGCTTCAATTACTGGTTGGACTGACTTGTTGTTCATGACAGAGTTTTTACACCTGCTGAGCGCTGATGTAAATAGCACTACAGCGGCACTTATTTAAGCTGGAAGGGGACTGACACTTTTGTCGCAGGATAGTTTGCCTATTTTACTGCCTGAGGATTTCTTATTCCTTGGCATAGATTGGCAGTCAGCATAGTGTTGATGCTTTTCCCGGCTGGATTCGGGTCAGCCTGGTCCAGCAGCCGGTGATGGAGGAGTTTTGCCGGGCGTTGGGAGTGGTCTTGCATGGGTGAGATTGTCCGGTGCCAATGTTTCAACTGGCTTTGAACCAGCCCTTATCTGTGTGTTGAAAAAGTCCTAATCCGGCAGTCCGTTCAAAAATCCCAAGTGCAAGGAGCAAGAAAAGTTCAAGGTCGAAGCGTATTTATCCATACGTGAGAACTTGAACTTTTTGCAGCGACGCAGCAATTGGGAGTTTTTCAACGGACTGTTATTCTTTCATGATTGTAATAACCCTCTCATCCAGGCAAGAGCGCAGAAAGGTATTCATCGGCTTCTGATTGCCGGTTTCATAAAAATCGAGCATCAATTGATTGAACTCCAGTTTTCTTTTCGCGAGAAGATTAATCGCGGGGTATCCGCTGTTCAGCAAAAGTCCATTCATGACAAATCGTCCCATGCGCTTGTTCACATCATAAAAAAATTGGCATCTCGCCATTGTCAAGAAGAAATGGATAGCACGATCGTAAATATCCGGAATGCCATATGAGTCGTCAACCATTTTTTCAAACAGCTCCTGCAGCGAATCAGCCTGCGGCGGCAAATAGTCCGTCCCTGCTATAGTAACCCCACCGGATCTGAACTTCCCCCACTCCAATGCCTCGTCCTTGCCCGCTATGAGATGGATGGCGCAGACATTTTCCTGGGTGATTTCAAACTGATTGTTATCAATCAACCAAAATAACGCGCGCCATGCATCGGCTTGGTTCAAAGCTATTTGCTGGTCAGATATTTTATGTCCTCCAACGGTAATCCCATCCAGTAGCGTCTGGATTTCCGGCAAGGTTAAATTAATTCCTTCCAGGTTTACCGCGTCGCATACAAACTCAGCCAGTTGACGCTTGGCAAGCATTACTGCTTTGGCCTTGTTTGGCTTCATATTCCAGTGGGTTTCATTCATTTCGCTTGCCGCATTGATAATATGGTAGATGTTTTGAACGAGAAAATTCAGCATTCAGCCAGTCTATCATATATCCCTTTGCCCCGATCTGACTTGCTGAATTGAATCCTTTTATCCTGTCTAAAAAACCATTCATGCACTATTTTTTGATTTAACAAATATGGGAAACAAAAAGTTTCAGCTATTTTCAGGCTGTCAAGATCTCCGCAAACTTTCCAGCATCTTTCACTAACCTGATCAATGTGGTGCTCTAATTGTCTTGAGTATACAATTCTGGATTCCGTTATTTCCCCGATAGTTTTAGACTCTTTTTGAAGCCCTATCAATTTTAATCCACAATTTTGCAAAAAGTATAATGTTTCAAAATAGATTTCTTCCCAGTCCTTCTGGGCTATCATCTGAGGCAGTACATTTAATTCAACATAAACACCCATGTAAACCATCTCCTGCTTGTTTAGTAATAGGCACTTATTTGGAAATTTCAAACCAGCATGCTGGTCGTTAAAATTGCTTTAGGATTCAGGACAATCAGCACAGGTCGAAATCTCTACCTTGCTTACTGAGTAAATCTTAAACCATAATTCATTGATTTTATTGGTGCCCGGGGCCGGAGTCGAACCGGCACGCAGCTAAGCTGCAAGGGATTTTAAGTCCCTGGCGTCTACCAATTCCGCCACCCGGGCTTGTTTGGGGGAGGATTGATCTGGAAAGTCAGATAATTTAACCTTGTCTTTGGCAGGCGTCAAGAATTCATTTTCTACTCCTTAAAATAAATTTTGGTCCTGTCCTCATGTATTGGACTGTGAACCGGCATCATGGTAAAGAACCTTTATACGGACATTATCAAACTCAAGGCTGTAAAGCTCAGCCTGCATGAAGACCATAAGGAGAAGATACTTTTGGATAAATATGTAGATACATCGCTTGGTGCTCTTCTTTACGCCTTCACCGTTTTATGCAGTCGCAACCGACAGGTAATCACTGTAGTTCAATATGAAAATGGTAAAGAACAGACCCAAAGTGGAAAATTTATTCTAACCATTGGTAAAAAGGCTGTTTTTTTAACCCGGGATCGAGAGCCTGTCATTGTTAAACGATGGACTCAATTGGCTATCAAGGACTATTTAGACCAAGCCAGGATTGATGCACTTTCTCTTTCCGGAGCTACGATTGCCGGAGTTTATCGAGATATTGACGGCTGGATATGGGAAGGAACTGTCAAAGATAATGTTAATTATTTTAATATCTTTGCTAAAAACAAGTTATTGTTTACCATATCATTTTAGTTTTATAACGGACAGTACCATATCCCCAATGAAACAATCCCCCTTCAGTCAGGGAATAAATTAAAACTTCAGGGTGAAGGCTGGCGATTTAGGACATTGGACAAGACATAATATGCTTAAACCTACTCCCAAAACAGTGGTTCTCGGCATTGACGGACTGAGTCAAAGCCTGGCCAGAACTCTTTCAGAAAAGGGCGTATTCCAAAACCTCTCCCACCTTGTTAAATCAGACAAGTGTCTTGCCATCACCTCAGAACTTCCAGATGTCTCGCCTGTAAACTGGGCTTCTTTTTTTACTGCCAAAGGACCTGAAGAACATGGGATATACGGTTTTACAACAATTAATTCGTATTCCTACCAACTGAGCCTGACTGATTATACCCATGTCAGGGCCGGAGCTATATGGGATAAAATGGGCCAGCAGGGCAAAACAAGTAAAATAATTAATCTGCCATGTACTTATCCTGCCCCTGCTATCCGCGGCATGCTTATATCAGGATTCATTGCCCCTGATCTTGAAAATGCAGTCTATCCCAAGGCTGTTTTGCCCATGCTCAAAAGTATTGATTACAGACTTGAAGCCGACACCATAAAGGGGCTGACTAAGCCGCAGGTGTTGCTGTACGAACTTATGCAGACCATTTCATCACGCATCAGAGCCTTTGATCTTTTCTGGCCTGACCTGGCCTGGGATTTTTTCACCATTGTCTTTACAGAGCTTGACCGCATGAGTCACTTTCTTCAGGATGCCATCTTGGATGAAAATCACGGTCTGCACTCTTTATGTATGGACGTACTCAAAACCTTGGATAAAGCTGCAGGCCATGTATTAAGCAGATACGATGAACTTGAAGACCCCAAAGAACTGTTCATTGTGGCTGACCATGGGTTTAACAGTCTGGAATGTGAGGTGGATATCAACTGTCTTCTAAGAGCAGAAGGGTTTCTTTCCCTCATAAAACAACCAGAAAATGAGTTGGACCTCACTTGTGTGGATTTATCAAGCCGGTGTTTTGCCTTAGATCCAGGAAGGATATATATCCATACTCGACGGCGTTTTTCGCGAGGAAATGTATCTAATATTGAATACTCAAGCCTTCGGGAAAAAGTCAGAAACAGCCTCTTGAGCCTCGAATATAAAGGCAGAAAAGTGATGCGTGCGGTTTATCCGGGAGAAGAAATTTATCCGTCTGGAAAAGGTATGCCCCCGGATCTTTTATGTGTTCCCAACAAAGGATTCGATCTCAAGGCCAAATTTGACCGCAGCCTCATTTTTGGACATTTTGGCAGAACAGGTACACATAATTGTGATGATGTATTTTTTTATCACTCCAGGGGGGATAAACCCAGAAGAATCAGAGATATATTGTGTTCGAAATTTGATAACAGTCTGAAATGAATTAAAGCTGGTATTTCCCTCAATCCAACCTTTTAACTCTCAAGATCTATCTGGACAGTCAAAAGTTCTTGTGCAACCCCTTGGATTTATTGCCATTTTCCAAGCTTTAGATATCCAGACGTTTTCAAGGCCTAACCATGTGAAATCATAATTTTTTTCTTCAACTAATATTAATTAACTGATAACTTTTAACTCTCAAGATCCATGAGCAAAATCATTTAATTACAGTAACAACACATTAACACCATGATTAATTACAAAGAAAGCCTCAATACAGCCCAGTTAGAAGCAGTAACCTCCACACAAGGACCTATCCTGGTCATTGCAGGTGCGGGCAGCGGCAAGACCAGAACCATTGTCTACCGCCTGGCCTACCTGGTGGAACAGGGAATTGTACCAGAGAATATCCTTTTGCTGACCTTTACCCGCAAGGCGGCCAACCAGATGCTGTATCGCTCAGGTCAACTGCTGGAAAGAGAGATGAACAGCGTAAGCGGTGGCACTTTCCATGGCTTCAGCTATATGATGCTTAAAAAATTCGCCAACGTTCTGGGTTTCACCACTGGGTTTAATATCATGGACTCAGGGGATAGCGAAGAAATAATCAAGGGCATTCGCTCTGATCTTAAATTGGGTTCAGGAGATCGCTCATTTCCTCGCAACAGAACAATTTTGTCCTATATCAGTAAATCCAGAAACAAAGAAATTTCTCTTGCCCAGCTGGTTGAAAAGGATGCTTTTCATCTACGAGAATACATAGATGATCTGGAAAAAGTTGCTGAAATGTATAAAACTGAAAAGCAGCGGCTTGCCCTTCTTGATTATGATGATCTGCTGTTTTTTTTGGAAACCCTTTTAATGGAAAACAGCGAGGTGCTTGATTTCATCAGAAACGTTTACAAATACATAATGGTGGATGAATACCAGGATACTAATCTGGTCCAGGCCAGGCTGGCCAGACTCATTGCATCCCATGACGGAAACATAATGGTTGTTGGAGATGATGCCCAGTCCATTTATGGTTTCAGGGGTGCAGATGTGGGCAATATTTTGGACTTTCCCAAGCTTTTTCCCAAGGCCAGAATGATTCGTTTGGAAGAAAACTACCGTTCCACCCAGCCCATTCTGGAGTTAACCAATGACATTTTGTCCCACATGGAGCAAAAATTCGATAAAAACTTATTCTCAAGCAATACATCAGCAGATTTGCCTGAACTTATCCGTCCAGTAAGCGATATGAGCCAGGCCAGAACAGTGCTGGCTAAAGTGATGGAACTTTCCAAAATACATCCTCTGCACGAGATTGCTGTACTGTTCAGGGCAGGGTATCAATCCTATCCTCTTGAAGTCGAGCTCAACAAAGCATCCATACCTTACCAGAAATTTGGAGGCATAAAGTTCTCAGAAGCAGCTCATATTAAGGATGTCCTTTCTCTGGCCCGCATGGTTGATGCACAGCCTGATTATTTGTCCTGGAAAAGAGGTCTGGGGCTCTTACCGGGCATCGGGCCCAAAACCGCAGAGAAATTGTTTCGTGCCTATGAACAGGGCAAACATGAAGATCTGGAAAAATTCGGGGCAAAAAACAAAAATTTCCGCCAGTTAAGAGAGCTTCTGGTCAGCCTTGGAGGACTTGAAAATGATCCTTCCAGGCTGATGGAAGCAATCATTGAATTTTACCACCCCTATCTCGAGCAAAAATATGCAGAAGACCTTCCCAAACGGATAAACGGGCTGGAACAACTGCAGCAGATAGTTGCCGGCTACAACAATCTTGACTCATTTCTTTCAGACATGATTCTGGAAAATCCTGATCCTTTCGGTACCGGCATTAAAGATGACGCGCTTGTCCTTTCCACCATTCACTCATCCAAAGGCCTTGAGTGGTCTGCTGTTATGGTAATTGACCTTGTTGAAGAGCGGTTTCCTTCAAGACAGGCCATGTTTGATGCCAAGAGCATGGATGAAGAGCGCCGCCTGCTATATGTGGCATGTACCAGAGCAAAGAGCTATCTTGGACTTTTAGTTCCTTCTGCTGTGTACTCAAGAAACAGTGGTTTTAACCAGCCTGTCCAGGAAAGCCCTTTTATCAGAGAACTGTCAGTATCCAAATGCGTTGAATTTCTGGAAAATCATCTCGGGCAACTCAAAAAGAAAAAAAAGCCGGCTGAAATGAGCCGAAACCACAAGATCAAGACACCACCCAGCACTTATTGTACGCATAAAATCTTCGGTCGGGGAAAGATTATTTCCTCCATTCCACCCAATAAATACAAGGTGAACTTTCCCGGAGTCGGCCTTAAAGTCATCAATGGTGACTACCTTCAAATTGAGGATTAGCTCATGATTAGATCAGAACAGCATTTTATTGATATTATTGATTCAATTTTTCCAGGCAGCCACAGCCATATGCTGGTAGGCAGAGGAGATGACTGCGCAGTCTTGGCCTGTCCTCCCAAACTTTGCGTCAGCAGCGATCTTTTTCTGCAAAACATCCATTTCCGACTTTCCTACTTCAGCCCGGCAGACATTGGATACAAGGCCCTCGCAGTCAACCTCAGCGATCTCGCCGCACATGGCGCAACCCCTCTGGGATTTAATTTGAATATTACCTGGCCGGAACATCTTCAGTCTGACTTCTGTGTGGCTATGCTCAAGGGAATGGCAGAGCTGGCAAGTCAATATGAGCTGGGGCTGACTGGAGGAGATATCAGCTTCGGTCAGCATCTTGGTCTTTGCATAACCATATGGGGCGCAGGCCCGGAAAGGAACCTGCTGCGAGGTAAATGCCGACCCGGTGATATACTGTTTGTTGCAGGTGATACAGGACTTGCCCGTTGCGGACTTGCCTTGCTTGAGGGAAACAGCCCATTGATCAAAGACTACCCCATATCCATTTCCAGGCATCTGCGCCCCCTTCCTCTGATTATGGAGGGTCAGATTCTGGCGGATATAAGTATTGTCCGGGGGCTAATGGATCTATCTGACGGCCTGGCCCGAGATCTGCCGAGATTTCTGGCCCCTGATACTGGAATTGATATTGATCCCGACTTTATGGTGCATGAAGAAGTGCAGAAGTACTGCTATGAAACTAATAACGATCCGCATATCTTCTCTTTGCTGGGCGGTGAAGATTACGCCCTGCTGGGCGGCTGTCCAGCTGAGCAATGGCCACTTGTTCGCAGTCGCCTGGCTTCAGCCTGGAAGCTTGGCAGGGTTGTTCCGGAAATCGGTATATTTATCAGAGGAAGGAGAGTGTCTATCAAAGGCTTTGATCACTTTGAAAGGTAATACACTTTGACAGAATACGTTAGACTGCTACCACTGATCATAAAAAAGGCTTACGCCTCCTGAACAGAGACGTAAGCCTGAATAACATAACATGCGCGTTTTTTTAAGATCTACTTACCTTCAGGAGGTAACGTGCAATCTTCCAGACCACACTCACAGAGTTTCTCCTCAAGATAAGTTCTTTCATCAGGACCAAGTACACCCATGGCCAGAGCAATTATGGTCCAAAGGTGAACTGCCTCATAACCGCCCTCAAAGTGCTCTGACAGGTCATGAACCTGAGAGTGACAGTTGTGGCAGGGAGTTACAACATATCTTGCCCCGGTTTTCATGAACTGATCGTGTTTGAGCTTTCCGTACTGTCGGCGGGCTGAGGTATGACCTGCCTGCAGAAATCCGCCACCGCCGCCACAGCAGAAGTTGTTGGACTTGTTGGGCCAGGTGTCAATAAAATTCTCTTCGCCTACACAGGCCTTGAGTACATATCTCATGTCATCAGCAACAGGATCGCCGAATGTTTTGCGAACCAGATTGCAAGGATCCTGAATGGTGAATTTCATTTTAAGGTCTTTGTTCCAGTCAGAAGAGACTTTCAGCTTGCCTTCACGAAGCCACTGGGCATAAAGGCGCAGGATTGATTCAATTTTGAAGTTGTGAGGAATGTTGAATTTTTCGAGTCCGAACCGGACTGCGTAAAGTTCGTGTCCTCACTCAGTGTTGAGCCAGTACTCGCACCCAAGGTCATCTACCGCCTTGGCCTTGATCCTGACTATTTTCTCCCACTCTTCATCATTGGCTGCAAACATGCAGTAGTTTTCAGCTGCCCAGCCAACGGAACCATATGTCCAGTCAGCATCCACAGCTTTCATGATTTTCCATAAAGGAACCATTTCATCGGGTTCAGCCATGGGTTCACGTGAATTCTGATTCAGGAAATACTTGGCACCTTTACGGTCCATATCAATTTTGAGATCCTGATAACCTCTCTGCTCCTCATGAACTTTTTCAACAGTTTCTTGCACAGATTCAATAAAATCTTCAGGCATGGCTCCCATGGAGCTGACTGCATCACTAAGCATGGCTGCCTTACAGGATTGAACAATACCTTTGGGCTTTTCTTCTTCAGGCCATGTCTTTCTGGCCTGAAAGACAAGCTGAGGGATGTTGATCTGCATGGGGCAAGCATATACACAACGAGTACACATGGTACAGTGCCACACCCATGGGGTTTTGGTAACTTCTTCATCAAGACCAAGGGCTGCCATGCGTAGAAACTTTCTGGGATCCATATCATCCAGTCCCGTAGCCGGGCAACCGGATGAGCAGGCACCACAGGTCAGGCAAAGATTCAGGTGCCCTTCTTCAGGCAACAAGTCCTTTACCTTTTCAAAAAAGGTGGTTTTGGGCTCAGTGCCCAGTTTAATTGCTGCATCTGCCATAAAAATCCTCCTTGGGAAGTTGTGGGTAAGAACAGCCTTTGTTAAATTATTCTCAAATAAAGGCCTGGTACACCGTTGATTAAGCTTTAAAACATGAACATGACTATCAGACGCAGGGCGCTTGCAAGACTGTCCGCCAGGATAAACAAGGCAGACAACACTATTTTATAGTCACTCCTTCCTGCTAAAATGAGCTCGGACAAAAGCTGCAGGATCTTACCAATCCAAAACATAACATATCCTGCACTTCTTCTTTCATCCCTGCCTATTTATTCAAATGATTACATTTTTAAAATCAAATGGCAACAGTAATTTTCCATATTCTTGAAGAATTTTGTGTCGTTTACGCTAAGCGTTCCCGGACTTCGACTTAGGAACGAGAGATGTAAGTTACTCGCATGTTCGGTCCCGGGCCGCCCGGGTAAGGCGGTTCTAAGTAACGAAACCCAAATCATTAGCAAATTCAATCTCATTGACACCTTAACTGCTCTTGAGGCATATTTATTACTTATTGTGTTACGGGGAGAATGCAGCTGCAATGTCTAACTTTGTACGTAACATTGCTCTTATTCCTAAGCTCCATCCCGGGGACGTTTAGTTCTTGCGGCTCCAGCCGCTTCTTCAAAATGTGGCTGGAGCCACAAAAAAAAGAGGTGTAATAACCTCAACACGAGATTGCTTCGCTTCGCTCGCAACAAGGATTGCCGTGCTCGCCCCAGTTGAATGGCTGCGCCTACACTGCGTGTATTCAACGAGGTAAAAAGACTCGCTCGCAATGACACCTGAGCTGTCAGGGATGTAGTTGCGCATAACCTGTCACCCATCACCCACGAGGGAGCCTAAGCGACCGGATCAATCTGCACGGCACAACCATAACACTCTGAATTTATTACATATACGAATGTAGCTACCTGTAAACATAGTCAGATACAATGTGACGAATATTTCATGAACAGGGGTTGATTATTGGGCATAATAATTGGGGGAACTTCCAGTGGAACAGGCAAAACCAGTGTCAGTCTCGCTATCGCAGCAGGACTGAAGGACAAGTCTTTGAATGTTACCGGCTTCAAAGCCGGACCCGACTATCTGGACCCCATGTATATGGAGCTGGTATCCAGGCACCCTTGCTTTAACCTGGACCCCTGGATGAGTAGTCAGGATCATGTTCTGGAACTTGTTTCTCAAACTTCCGGCCTGGCACTTGTAGAAGGTGTGATGGGCTTTTACGACGGGGCCCAGGCAATCAGTTCTCTTGGTTCAACAGCCCATTTAACCAGCATCTTAAACTTACCAGCACTTCTTGTGACTCCGGCCAAAGCCATGGCCAGAAGTTTTGCGGCACTGATTCATGGCTTTGTTTCTTATGAAAACGAAGGTCGGAATATAAAGGGCATTATTGCCAATAACTGCGGATCACCAAGACATGCTGATATCCTGGCCAGGGCCCTTGAATCTTCAGGACTGCCCCCTCTGGCAGGAGCAGTGCCAGACAAAGCTTTTCCAGAGCTTTCTTCAAGACACCTTGGCCTGGAAGTTCCTGACAGTTTGGATTTTAAGCAAAAAATCACCCAGCCTTTTGCTGCTGCCGCCAGTAAATATCTTGACATGGGTTTTATCCAAAACCTGGTAAACACACCTGGCCAGTCTCCAAAAATTGTTCCAAGCCTTAGCATTCATGAGTCCAGAGTCAGAATCGGGATTGCCCGAGACAATGCTTTCAATTTTTACTATCAGGCCAATCTCGAGGCTCTGCAACAGGCAGGAGCTGAGCTTGTCTATTTTTCCCCCATCAGGGACAAAAATATCCCTGATAATACCGGGCTGTTATACTTTGGAGGAGGATATCCTGAACTTTTTGCCTATGAATTGAGCCAGAACAGTTCCATGCGTAAGAGCATTACCCGCTATATAAAGAGTGGAGGGCAAATTTATGCTGAATGCGGAGGTCTGGTATATCTTTGTTCCGACCTTAAAACCCTTAATGGACAGATCTTTCCCATGGTGGGAGCCTTGCCTTTCAGATCCATGATGCTGCCTAAAAGACAAAGCCTTGGGTACGTTGAGGTAACATTCACCAGCGACTGCATTCTGGGAGAGCAGGGGCAAAGTATCAGGGGGCACGAATATCATTATTCAGACATTGAACCAGGGAGCGGGTCGAATGGATGGGAAAACATTTACTCTGTGTTTAATGCCAGAGGAGAAGCTAAAAACACTCTGGGCATAAAAAAAGACAATATCCTGGCCAGCTATGCCCATGTCTATTTTGGGCACAGACCGGACGTAGCTCGCAGAATAGTAGCCATGGCCGAGTCAGGACTTTTTTGATACAAAAGAGTCACTGGATCAGTATTGCGGTTTTTGAGCAAGCTTTTGCCAAAGTTCAAAAACCTCTCTTGATTCAGCGCTCATAATCTGGATGCTGGGCATGGACCTTTTATTAAGTGGCAGCATTACTTCATGGTAAAATACATTGTCATCAAAACCAATATCCCGGGCGTCATACCGGTTGCATCCAAAGTAAAGCTTTTCCAGTCTTGACCAGTAAATGGCACCCAGGCACATGGGACAAGGCTCGCAGCTGGAATATATTTCGCAGCCTGCCAGTTCATAGGTGCCAAGTGTCAGACAAGCTTGCCTGATGGCCATGATTTCAGCATGGGCTGTTGGATCATTGGTGAGGATTACCTGGTTATAGCCCCTGCCTACAATGGTTTCGCCCTGGACAACAACTGCACCAAAAGGCCCTCCATGTCCTTTTTCAATGTTTTTTCTGGAAAGGGCAATGGCCTCAAGCATGAATTTCTGTTCTCTGATTGACACTTACAACCCCTTGAATGAAAATCGTATCTGTTTATCGCTTTTATGGAAAGCAGGGGACAGGCACTCCGGGACCCACTTGATAATCAATTTGTGCTCAAAATAACTCATTTTTGGGGCAAGTGGGTCCCGGAAGAGCCAGTCCCCCTCCGGGCAGGAAGCCGTGCCACATCCAAAGCGCTAAACAGATACTAAAAATCTAATAATAGCTGATCATTGCTATTTCCGTAACTTAGCTTTAATTTGAAATTTATGCAAATAAAACAATCAATAATCATCCTGGCCCATGGCAGCAGAAATACCCAGGCAATAAACAGTTTTCTGCACATGGTAGAAGTGGTCAAGGCAAGACTGAGAGACCATGTTGTTCCAGCTTTTTTTTCTCTTGGGAAGCCGGACCTTCCCAGTGTAGTGTCGGAACTGGTCAACGCCGGGTTTTCTGAAATTACCATTTTTCCCTATTTTTTATTTGATGGCAACCATATACGCAAAGATATACCAGCCATTATAAGTGAGCTTGAGAAAAAGTATCCGCATGTAAAATTCAGCGTATTGAAATCTTTAGAACACGAGCCCTTGATGCCTGAAATCATTGTGGAAAACATCTGGCAACACGCGGCTGCCCAAAAGTATGTGCCTGGACCGGATATAGAGATCTCCAGCCTTGACTTTATCCGGAATATGCTGGGAAAAAAGTTCAGTAGCGATCAAAAAGAAATCGCTGCCAGGGTTGTCCACTCCACTGCTGATTTTTCCCTCGGACACAGTCTCAGGTTTCATGAACATGCCATTGAAGCAGGACTTGCCGGGCTGCACTCCGGCAAACAAGTTATCTGTGATGTGACCATGGTAAAAAACGCATTAACAGGCTGCACAAATGTATTTTGCGCCATTGAACAGCCCGGGGCCGGACAAAAAGCTGTTGATGAAAAGACAACCAGATCAGCCGCAGGCATGGAACTTATGGCCGAACGTATTGAGGACTCCATTGTTGTTGTGGGCAACGCCCCTACAGGTTTGTGGAAAGTACTTGATCTGGCAGAGGAGCAGGGAATTGCTCCTGCCCTGATTGTGGGAGTACCTGTGGGATTTGTGGGAGCGGCCCAGTCTAAACAGGCCCTGATGAGCAGCGGGCTGGTTTATATTTCCAACCACGGCCCCAAAGGGGGAAGCCCGGCAGCAGGGGCAATCATTAATGCTTTGTTAAGAATTTCTGACACAAAACATCAGCAGTCTCCAGGGAAAGCGTCATGAAAAAACTACCCATTGGCATTCAGACATTTGAAAAGATAATTAAAGGCAATTATTATTACGTGGATAAGACCATGTTTGTCCATAAGCTTGCCCAAACTGGAGACTATCATTTTCTGTCCCGGCCGAGGCGTTTTGGCAAAAGCCTTTTTCTGAGCACCATCAAGTCTGCCTATCAGGGCAGAAAGGACCTTTTCCAGGGACTCTATCTCGAAAATAACTGGGACTGGTCCAGGACCTGTCCTGTCGTACATATAAGTTTTGGCTCTGGAATGTGCCGCAGCATTGAAGAGTTGCAGTCAACATTTTCATACTGTTTAGACAATGAGTCCAACGATTACCAGATTAGCTATGCATATGAGGATCTTAAAAACAGATTTTCCGAGCTGATAAAAACTCTGCATGACAAGTATGAACAGAAAGTGGTGGTGCTGATAGATGAATATGATAAACCCATTCTGGACAATATTGAGCACCCTGAAAGGGCTGCGGCAATCCGCGATGAGCTTAAGAATTATTACTCCGTTATCAAGGATGCTGACCCTTATATTGAATTTGTCTTCATCACTGGAGTATCCAAGTTCAGCAAGGTCTCATTGTTCAGTGGGCTGAACAATCTTGAGGATATCACTATAAACGCTGACTACTCTGCAATCTGCGGATATACCCAAAAGGACCTTGAAACAGTATTCAAGTCACTACTCAAGGAGGTTAATCTGGAGCAGGTCAAGCTCTGGTACAATGGATACAACTGGCTGGGTCAAGAAGTTTACAATCCCTTTGACATCCTGCTGTACCTTAAGACAAATGATTTGCGTCCCTACTGGTTTGAGACCGGCACTCCAAGCTTTCTCGTCAAGCTTTTACAGGGCCAGAACTATTTTATTCCAGACCTGGAAAACATCCAGACCAGCGAAAAAATGCTGGGCAGCTTTGATGTTGATCATTTAGAAGTTGAGACATTGTTGTTTCAAACAGGATACTTGACAATTTACAATGTGCGGCAGACTGCCGGAACAAGACGTTTTCAACTGCATTATCCTAATCTGGAAGTGAAGCAGAGCCTGACCGATGCTTTGTTGCCATATCTGACCAACAATCTTACAGGATCGGAAAAAGCCAAGTTTGCAGCTTATGATGCACTGGAAGCCAGTGATCTGGACGGCCTCAAGGACATTTTCCACTCCTTTTTCGCATCCATTCCTCATGACTGGTACCGCAAAAACCAACTTTCCGGGTATGAAGGCTATTATGCTTCCATCTTTTACTGTTATTTTGCGGCCTTGGGGCTTGAGGTGATCCCGGAAGATGTGACCAGCACCGGCAGAATTGATCTGACAGTAAAGCTTGAAGACAAAGTTTTTATTTTTGAATTCAAGGTGGAAGGCCTGGACAATACTCCGGGCAAAGCTCTGGATCAGATTAAAAAGAAAGGCTATGCCGATAAATACAGGAAACCCGGCAAGATAATCTATCTCATTGGAGTTGAGTTTGCCCCTGAAACCCGCAATATTGTGGGGTTTGAGTGGGACAGGGACGATAATAATGGGTATTGATTGCAAACTGGCATTAGATTGATTCATTTTTAAAATAGATTTGAGGCAGCTTTTATTTATGGAGGACCATATGGACATCACAAGCTTAAACAGGGACATAACAGAAAATAAACATGAACTTGAGATAGACCCTTTGATGCTCGAAGCTCTCCAATACAGAAACTTTAAGGAAGCAGGTTTGGACATGCTATACACTTCAGCTCTATCCAGACTTTCAATGTATGAGCATGAAGTGCAGCATTATGAAAGGAAATACAATGCCAGCTTCGAAGACTTTGCTGAACTGAACTCTAAGAAAAAGAATCTTGAAGATTTTGAGTAAGAGGATGACCTCATGGCCTGGCAATTTGCTCATGAGAATTATATTTACTGGAGAGAAAAAGTCAGGGAGATCAAGTCTTGCTTGGCAAATATCTGAAGACCTTCAAAAGTATACTCATAAAAAACTAACCAACAAATCCCATGACATTTGAAATTAATAAAGGACATTTTTATGCAGTTGGCGTCGGGCCGGGTGGGGAGGATCTGCTCACCCTGCGTGCAGTCCGGGTCATTGAAAATTCTCAAGTGATAATCTGTCCCAGATCAGATTCATCCCAAACCAGCCTTGCGTATGACATCATCCGCGGTTTTGTCACACATCAAAAAATAATTGAACATAACTACCCCATGAAGCGCAGCCAGGAACAGGTGCGTGAATCCTGGATCAAAGCAGCTGAAATTATTACTGAGCACTGCTTAAGTGGCAAAACAGTGTGCCAGGTTACCCTTGGGGACCCAAACATTTACAGCACCTGTGCATATGTAATGCCTTTGCTGGAAAAGACTATTGGCTTAGACAGGATTCATATTGTTCCGGGCATTGCTGCTTTTCAGTCCAGTGCTGCCAGGTTTCCATTCCCCTTGACCACCCAGGAGGACAGGCTGCTTCTTATGCCTGCTACTGACCTTAGCGCTGTGGAAAATGCTATGAACCACTGCGAGACTCTTGTGCTCTACAAGGTAGGGAAAAATATTGCCGCCATTTATGAGCTTTTAGCTAAAAAAGGTATTGCAGCAAATGCCAGAGCAGTTTTTAATTCAGAGATTCCTGGCAGGGAAATAATCTTTGCTGATCTGAAAAATGCCCTGCAGTCAACTCCCGGCTATCTGGCCTGCGTTATTGTTTATATCGGGCGAAAAGGATGGGATGCTGTTTGAGTGATGGAAGAGGGTTGAGATCAGGCCTGAGTACCGGGACTTGTGCTGCTGCTGCTGCCAGGGCTGCTGCTCTGTTAACCCTGGGCCAGGATCCAGGTCGTGAAGTTCAGGTTACTTTGCCCTGCAGGGAAAAGATAATAATGCCCATTGCCAGAGCCTTAACCAGGCGTGGTTTAAGCACTGCACTGATCCGCAAGGATGCTGGAGATGACCCGGATGTGACCCATGGCCTGCTTATTGGAGCCAGAGTAAGGTTTTCTGCAAATGGCCTTATGGTTACAGGGGGAAAGGGTGTTGGCCGGGTAACCAGGCCAGGACTTGCAGTAAAGCCAGGAAACCCGGCCATCAATCCAGTACCCATGGGCATGATAATTTCCAATGTTCAGGAAGTTACAAAACAGCCCCTGCACATTGAAATTTTTGTGCCCAGAGGTGAAAAAATCGCTGCAGCTACTTTTAATGAACGTCTGGGAATTGTTGGCGGTATATCCATCCTGGGTACATCAGGCAGAGTCCGCCCTTTTTCAGTGGATGCCCTCAAGGAAACCATCTCTTTGAATATCAAATCAGTAGCTGAATCCGGACGGCAAAAAATGGTCCTTGTTCCCGGAGGCATTGGTTTCAGAGCTGCTGTTTCTCTTGGCTATGAAGAGCATGACATTGTTGAGGTGGCCAATGAATGGGGATTTGCCCTTGGTGCGTGCACCCGGAAAAAAACGCTCAAGATTTCTGTGCTGGGCCATCCAGGCAAGCTGCTTAAATTTTTGCAAGGTGATTTTCAGACCCACAGCAGCAAGTCCGGTTCTGCCGCTCCAATACTGTCAAGTGCTGCAAAAAATTATTTAAATATAGACATGGGCCGGATAAACACTGTTGAGGATGGCCTTGCCAGACTTGAAGCTAATGAAAGATCAAAGCTTGGAAACTTCCTGGCATCTGAGATAAAAAAGGCGATCCAGGAAAAGGCAGGATTTATGCCTGATAGTATTATGCTCATTAACCTCAAGGGAGATGTTTTTGGTCAGTCCTGATTCATTCTCCACCACAGCCATCCTGACCTTGTCTTCCAGGGGGCTGATTATCGCCCGCAAACTCGCAGCAGAGCTTGAGGCCAGTGTGTTTGTGCACCAGGATGTTGAAAGCTCTGTTAATGAAAAAAAATTTGAGCGTATTGCTGAACTGACCAGTCAAATTTTTTCTGCTTATAAGTCTCTGATTTTTATTGCCCCCACAGGTGTGGCCCTCAGGGCTGTGGCCCCCTGTATCAGGCATAAACTGACAGATCCTGCTGTAGTTGTGGTGGATGCCGGGGCAAGATGGGCCATCAGCCTTTTGTCCGGACATGAAGGCGGTGCTAATGACTTGTCTGTCCGGGTCTGCAATATTCTGGGCTGCTTACCTGTTATTACCACAGCCACACAAGCTGCCCGGAACATCATCGCAGGAGTGGGCTGCCGCAAGGCAGTAACAGCTGAAAATATCATCAGAGCCCTGCACAGCGCCTTAGACAAGGCCGGGGTGAGCATATCGCAAGTAAGGCTCCTAACCAGCGTAGACATCAAAAAAAAGGAAGCCGGTTTGATTGAGGCAGCTGGCAAGCTCGGGCTGCCGCTACTATTTATTCCTTCCAGCAGAATCCGCAATATGCCCCTGAACATTTCCAGATCACAGCTGGTTCAGGAAAAGATCGGCCTGCCGGGTGTTGCTGAGCCATGTGCCCTGCTGGGTGGACATAACACCAAACTTATACTGGAAAAAACAATATGCAGACAGGTAGCAATAGCCCTTGCCAGGGAAAACTTTTTGCCGTGGGAATAGGACCGGGTAATGCCTTAGACAGGACTGTCCGGGCTGAAAAAGTCATCAGAAGCTCTGATGTTGTGGTGGGTTATCACAGGTACATAGAACATATTAAT
This sequence comes from Desulfonatronovibrio magnus, assembly GCF_000934755.1. Lineage (NCBI taxonomy): Bacteria > Pseudomonadati > Thermodesulfobacteriota > Desulfovibrionia > Desulfovibrionales > Desulfonatronovibrionaceae > Desulfonatronovibrio > Desulfonatronovibrio magnus. Next base: position 60,184 of record NZ_JYNP01000016.1, on the reverse strand, counting down.
GATCTCATCACCCATCAGGAAATAATTGCTTCCGGCATGGCCCGGGAGCGTCACAGGTGTGCCAGTGCAATTGATGCAGCCCTGGCAGGCAGGACAGTCAGCCTCGTATCGTCAGGAGATGCCGGGATATATGGCATGGCCGGGCTGGCCTTAGAAATGATCAGGGAAAACGATTTGCACTTAGATATAGAAATTGTTCCAGGTGTTAGTGCTGCCCAGGCTGGAGCCGCAGCCCTTGGCGCCCCCCTGATGCTTGATTATGCCTGCGTCAGTCTTTCAGACCTTCTCATCAGCTGGGATGAAATTGATAACAGGCTCAAAGCCCTGGCCATGGCAGATATGGTCACAGTCCTTTACAATCCCAGAAGCAAAAAAAGAACCAGACAGCTGCAAAGGGCCAGGGAAATTTTTCTGGAGTTTCGCCCGGCGCAAACCCTGGTTGGCATAGTCAGAAACGCATCACTAAATAACCAGAATATCATTGCCACCAGCCTTACCCACATGCCCTTGGATAAAATTGACATGCGCAGCCTGGTCATAATCGGCAATTCCAGAACAATAAACATCGGCCAGTGGATGGTCACCACCCGGGGATATTTTGATGCCATCATTTAATAAACATGAAAGCAAGGTAATGTTCTTATGCAAAAAGCTTCCACAAACAACCACACTCCTTTGATTCATGTTGTCAATGATGATCCAGTGCAGGTGGTCCACCTGGCATGGCTGCTGGAAAGCAGTGGCTTTAAAACCAGAAAATTTCCAGGAGCTGAAGAAGCGCTGGATGCTCTTTCCAGCCAAGAATTCCCGGACCTTATCGTCACCGACCTGAACATGCCCGGTATAGACGGATGGCGTTTCTGCAGACTTTTGCGTTCACCCATGTACAAGTCCTGCAACCATATCCCCATAATGGTTGTCTCAGCCACCTTTGCCGGCACTAAAGCATTGCGGACAGTAACTGACCTTGGAGCCAACGCCTTTATGTCAGCACCTGTAGATCCGGAAATCTTTATTGAACGATCCAAATCACTTCTTCGCGGAGATTACAACCAGAATGTTGCCAACATCATGTTTGTTGAACCGGATTCTACAGTGGCCTGTCAACTGAAGGAAGTTTTTGAAGAAAGCGGTTATAATACTCTGCATGTCCAAACTGGCACAATGGCCAGAAAGGAATTCGCTTCAAAGCACTTTGATGTTCTTATTCTAAACCATCACCTGCCTGATACTTCAGGGCAGGAATTGCTCAAAGAATTTTATGCCTTGAACCCCAGTGCAGTCTATATCATGTCCACTTCTGACAGTCACCCTGGTTTTGCCGTTGACTGGCTGAACCTTGGTGCTTCAGGTTACCTGCGTAAGCCCTATGATCCTGAATATGCTCTGAAAATATGTACCAGCTCCAGAAGGGCAAGAGCGCTGATAAATATCGAAGACCTTTTGCACGAACGTACCATGGCCCTCAAGGAAAGTGAACAAAGGTACCGGTCCCTGTTTCAGGACAGCCATTCAGCCATGTTGATTATCGATCCATCCACCGGCCAGATAGTTGAAGCAAACCAGGCAGCATCCAGATATTATGGATGGAGTGTTGATAAGCTTACTTCCATGAAAATGTCAGACATGAGCATGTCTTCAGAGGAAGATTCTCTTGGAAAAATTGAAAAGCCCGATATTGAGAGCAGGAGCCAGTTTTATTTCAAGCACTGCCTGGCTGATGGCAGTGTCAGAGATGTAGAGATTTTCAGCGGTCCCATTTTAATTGAAGGAAAGACCATGCTCTATTCCATCATTCATGACATCACCAGAAGAAAAAGAATGGAACATGAACTGGTCCAGAGCAACATGGATCTTAAAATGGCTGAAGAAGTTGCTGGCATGGGCAGCTGGAAATATGATCCGGTTCAAGACTTTTTTACCGGATCTGAAGGTTTTTTCAGAATAATGAGAATTCAACCGGATCTTAAGTTGAGCTTTTCGGGTTTACTCAATAAAGTACACTTTGAAGACCGGATGGAATTTTCTAAAGTATGGGAAAAAGTTTTACATTCATTTGAGTCATTTGACTTTGAATTTCGTATAGTCAGTGGGCAAAATTTTAAATGTATCAGGTTTATTGGTGCAGCTCAGACCCGCATTCATGAACGTAGCGTTGCTGTCATGGGCATGGCTATGGATATCAGTGAAAAGAAAGCGCTGGAATTAAAGAAAAAACAGCACCAGGAGCAGCTTGCTCAGGCTTCCAAGATAACTGCATTGGGCACCTTAGTGGCAGGTGTTGCACACGAAATCAATAACCCCAACAACCTGATCATGCTCAACACTCCCATACTTGAAAACGCATGGAAAGACTCCCTGCCCGTTCTTGAAGCCTATCACAACAAGAACCCCGACTTTCAAATAGCCGAACTACCTTTCAGTGTCATGAAGGACTATATGTTCAGATTGTTTTCAGGAGTAAATGAAGGCAGTAAAAGGATCAGTACTATAGTGTCGGAACTTAAAGACTTCGCCCGTCAATCGCCTCTTGATACAAGCAAATACGTAGACATAAATGAAGTGGCCGAGTCCGCTCTTACCCTGGTGGAAAAAACCATGTCCAAATTTACAAGCAACTTTACATTTCACCCCCAACCTGATCTTCCTTTAATTTTGGGGGATTTTCAAAAATTAGAACAGGTTGTTGTCAATCTGCTTATAAATGCCGGACAGGCACTTGACAGCAAGTCCCAGTCAGTATCTTTTGAAACTTTTCACAATCTGGAAAAGAAATCCGTTGGTTTCAAGATCACTGACCAGGGCGCAGGTATATCTCAGGATATCATTAAACGCATTTTTGATCCTTTTTTCAGCACTAAGCGTCAACCCGAAGGCACAGGGCTTGGTTTGTCCATTTCTTCCTCCATCATTCAGGACCATCAGGGACAACTTCTCATAAAATCAGCTCCGGGACAGGGAACTGAAGCCACCGTTCTGCTGAAACTTCCTCATACTTCAACATGATTTTTTTTATATTCTCTTATAAACAGGGTTGAACCAATAATTTTCAGCTATGTACATAAACACTAACTCAAATCAGACGATATACATTTTAGACGATGAGAAAAGCCTCCTGGACAGCCTGTTTATCACTCTTCGTTCACATGGCTTTGAAGACATTCATGTGTTTAATCATGGTCAGGACATTCTTAACTTATTGCCTGGACTGCAGTGTAGAATTCTGCTTCTTGACCTTTTCATGCCGGAAGTTTCAGGTGAAGAAATCTTAGAGCAGATAAGCCGGCAATGCCCTGAAGTACAAGTAATAGTCATCACCGGGGTCAATGAAACAGATACTGCTGTCAGGTGTATGAAAAAAGGCGCTTTCGATTACCTGACCAAACCGGTTGATTCTCATAGGCTCACCACTACAGTTCGCAGAGCCCTGCATCACTCTGTAATTGTAAGGCAGAATCTGCTTCTTAAAAACAAATTATTGACCGGAGATCTGGAAAACCCTGATCATTTTGCCGATATCATTACGTCTGACTCAAAGATGAAATCTCTTTTCAGCTATATTGAAGTTATCGCGCCTGCTTCAGACCCGGTTCTCATCACCGGAGAAACCGGTACAGGCAAGGATCTTATGGCCAGGGCTCTGCACAAGGCCAGCAATAGAACAGGCTCTTTTATCAGCCTCAATGCAGCAGGATTGGATGACAATGTTTTTGCTGACACTCTTTTCGGACATATCAGGGGAGCATTTACAGACGCAAAGGAATCAAGAAAAGGTCTGGTTGAGCAGGCAGGAGGCGGTACGCTCTTTCTGGATGAAATTGGAGATCTGCCCCCCCCTTCCCAGGTGAAGCTTCTAAACCTTATACAGGACAAATCTTACTACCCTCTTGGATCTGACAATCCCAAAAAAGCAATGGCCAGGATTGTTGCCGCAACCAACAAGGAACTGGAGGATAGTGTAAAAAAAGGCGATTTTCGGGATGATCTCTTTTACAGAATCAATACCTACCATATCCATCTGCCACCACTAAGGAATCGTAAAAGCGACATTCTATTTCTCGCAAAATTTTTCCATCAAGCCGCTTGCCAGGATCTAAAGATCAGCATGGATCCCTTGAGTCCTACTTTGCTTGAGCTTTTGAAAGCATATGATTATCCTGGAAACATACGTGAGCTGCGCTCCATGATTTTCGGTGCCATGGCCAGAGGAGGCCTTGAATCTCTTGAAAACAGCCTGAGTCATTTGCGTAAAAAAAATTTTAAATGCTCAACTCCTGCCCAAGAGTCAAGCAGCAACTCGGACTGGGACTATCCAGACCCATTGCCCTCCATAGAACAGGCAACAATCAAACTCGTGAAACAGGCCATGATCAGATCAGAGGGCAATCAATCTCAAGCAGCCAGAATGCTGGGTATTTCAAGGCAGGCCCTGAATCAGCGCCTTAAAAAATACAACGATTACAAGTAACTTCAATCGTTTTGCAAAAAAAATCAGATGATTACAGTTTTCACATTTTCACGATTTTTGCTTATGATTGATGCACATTTGCCTGAAAAGTTCCGTCAAAGATGAGAGTTTTACGCCTGGCACAGCTTCCTGCCCGGAGGCTTACAGCCCGGAGGGGGACTGTCCCTCGCTGTGTAGATTTTTTCATCAAAGCAAATTTCTTCCAGGAATCAATGCAGAATCAATCTTTTTTATAGTACCTCGCGGGGACTGTCCCAATTTCGAAAATATGGGACTGTTCTTCAATGCGGAGGCAGCTTCCAGCCGCCTGGAATTAAATTGCCTGCAGGATGCAGGCTCCACTTTAAAGACAGTTACCCGCAGGTTCGATCCCGGTCCGCCCGGGTGAGGAACTTCTAAGCAAGCATCCACATCAAGCAAATTCTATGCAACGTCAATCTTTATTGACATCCCTTAGACACGTAAACTTTTCTTTCAAGTCCTGTTTTCTCAAGCACTAACCGGAACTGCAAATTCAAACACGTCAATTTTAATTGACACTCATCAATCTTGCTGACCAGACAATATTTTTTTCTACCATCTCATAACCCCTTATTCATATTGTAATTCCTGTCATGCATGCATACCTCAAGCAGCCTGGCACATTTAGTGCTAAAAATGACACATGAGTACCAAAACAATCCTCATAATAGACGATGAGTCTGATTTTCGTTTCTCCATGAGTCTGATTCTCAAGGCTCAGGGCTTCAATATCATTGAGGCAGGAGATGGCATTGAGGCGCTTGAAAAACTGTCAACTCTGCAAGAGCAGAACAAAAATGTCGCGCTTATTGTCACTGATCTGAGGATGCCGGGCATGGGCGGTATTGAACTTCTTGAAAGACTTTCCAGACATAATAATGAAATAAAGGTCCTGGTCATCACTGGATATGGTGACAGAGAAACTACTAACAGGATCAAGAAAATGGGATACAGCCAGATTCTAAACAAACCATTCAGTGCAGAGGTATTAATTAATCAAGTTAACTATGTACTTTCAGAAAATTACTGATGACACCTTCGGCCTTACGAGCAACTAAAACCAAATTGGATGCAAAATCAGATGGTTATAATTTTCATATTTTTACGATTTTTGCTTATGATTCATGCACATTTGCCAGCAAAGTTCCGTCAAAGATGGGAACTTTGTGCCTGGCACAGCTTCCTGCCCGGAGGCTTACAGCCCGGAGGGGGACTGTCCCTCGCTGTGTAAATTTTATCATTTAAGCAAATTTCTTCCAGGAACCAATGCAGCATCAATCTGTTTTATAGTACCTTGCGGGGACTGTCCCAATTTCCAGAGAAGTGACAGTATCCTAAAGTTACTCGCAGGTTCGGTCTCAGACCGCACGGGTGAGAAGTTTACGAGCAACTGACTAATTGTCGCTATTTAAATTGATAATCTGATACATTTTTTAAAAGCAACAGGAGGTAAGCAGATGAAGAACATTAAATTGGGAGTAAAGCTATTGGGCGGATTTGTTATTGTCGCCCTAATCGTGCTTATTGTAGGTTTTTTCGGGTGGCGGGGAGCAAACAGCCTCTCAGGACATATTGAATATGTGGGAACAGTTAACCTGCCCAGCGTACAATTACTCATGGAAATTGAAAAAGACTATGAGTCCCTTCGTGTAGCCCAGAGAACTCTGCTCGTTCCCGGTCTTGGACAGACAGAAATGGAAAGACAGCAGGGCATTCTGACCAGGCTGAGATCTGACATTGCGACTCTTCGGGAACAGTTTGAGGCCTTGCCTGCTACTTCCGAGGAGAGAGCTTTGTGGCGACAGGCTGTTGCTGCTCTTGATGAGTGGCGAAGAGTTAATGATGAATTTGTTGAAAGGTCAAGACAGCTTACGCGCCTTGGCATTGACAATCCAGCCCAGTTGCGCGGAAACTTTGAACAGTTCAGAGCTGACCACCATGCCCTTATGGGTGATGTATACGGCTTGATAACGAGAGGCGAACGCTTTGATGGCGGAACCGATCCTGCTGCGTGCAATTTCGGCAGATGGCTGGCTACTTTCCGCACTGAAAACCCAAGGCTTCTTGAAATCCTGCGTCAAATGCCTGCTTCTCATGATCCTTTTCACCACTCCATTGCCGAAATCAGAAACTATGTACAGGCCGACAATATCGATTCAGCCAATCAGGTCCTGGAGGATGTAACTCTGCCCATGGCCGAACAGACTTTTGCCAGGTTTGATGAACTCCTCGCTGTAGCTCAGGAGGCTGAAAACCTGTTTGACAATATGACAGAAATGGCCATGGTTGAAGTACGGGAACGTCAGGCTGAAGCTTTACGTTTTCTTAACCAGGTCCTGGAGATTAATGTAGAAGGTGCTGCCGTAGCAGTAGAAGAAGCACAGACTGATGCAGCACAGGCCCAGGTAATCGCCCTGGCAGGTATGGCCATTGGAGTCATCCTGGCCTTAATTCTCGGTGTTGTACTGACAAAGGCCATCACTTCTCCAGTTGCCAAGGGAGTGAGCTTTTCAAAGGATATGGCTGACGGAAACCTGACTGCTCAATTAGATGTAGTCCAGAAGGATGAAATTGGTATCCTGGCCTCATCCATGCAACGCATGCGCGACAAACTCAAAGATGTTGTTGTGGAGGTTAAGTCAGCCTCTGAAAATGTAGCAGCGGGTAGTGAGGAACTTTCCGCCTCTTCTGAGGAAATGTCCCAGGGGGCTACAGAACAGGCAGCTTCGGTAGAAGAAGTATCGTCCAGCATGGAACAAATGGCGGCCAACATCAAACAAAATACCGATAACGCTGCTCAAACAGAGAAAATAGCTATCCAGGCAGCCAAAGACGCTGAAGAAGGCGGCAAGGTGGTTTTTCAGGCAGTTGATGCCATGAAACAGATAGCTGACAAAATATCAATAATTGAAGAAATTGCCAGGCAGACCAATCTCCTGGCCCTGAACGCAGCCATTGAAGCTGCCCGGGCTGGAGAGGCAGGCAAAGGATTTGCTGTGGTGGCATCTGAAGTTAGAAAGCTGGCAGAAAGAAGTCAGACAGCTGCCGCTGAAATTATCGAGCTGTCAGGCTCAAGTGTGGATGTAGCTGAAAAAGCTGGAGAGATGCTTAAGAAAATAGTGCCAGACATCCAGAAAACCGCTGAACTGATTCAGGAAATTGCCGCAGCCAGTCGTGAGCAGAATTCAGGCGTTGAGCAAATTAATCAGGCTGTGCAGCAATTAGACCAGGTCATTCAGCAGAATGCTTCTGCTGCCGAAGAAATGTCCTCCACTGCTGAAGAGCTTTCCAGCCAGGCTGAACAGCTTCAGGCTACCATGGCCTTCTTCAAAGTCGGAGATGACGCCGGATTCAGCGGCCCAAGAATGCGCAAGGTCACCGTTAAAAAAGAAAAAACCGGACAATCTCAAAAAAGAGCTATAAACGAAAGCAAAGGTAAAAAGGATGGACGTTTTGCTCTGGACATGGGCTCTGACGACATTGACAAGGATTTTGAAAAATTCTGATTCCAGTCACAGGGTCATGGGGCACCTAATTCGCCCCATGACTCCTGAAAACTGAGTAAAAATATGCTTAACTTTTTAACACTACAGCATCACTTAGCTTAAAACCATATGATGGCTGGAACTTTATTGTGGATGAAAAGTGATAAACGCAAAGTGTTGCTGAAGAGTTAATATAACTCTGAGACAGGAGTCATTATGGCTGAAAAACAAGACAAGGCAATTGCTGCCAATCAATATCTGACTTTTACGCTGGCAAAGGAACTTTATGCCATAGACATTGCCAATGTCTGGGAAATTCTTGATTACACTCCTGTAACCAAAGTACCCAGGACGCCGGAGTTTCTTTTAGGCATAATCAATCTTCGAGGACGGGCTGTACCTGTGGCTGATTTGAGGCTGAAGTTCGGACTGCCCAAAACCGAGCGTACTGTAAATACCTGCATCATAATAACAGAGGTTAAGTTTGATGGCGAGTCAACAATCATGGGTGCGCTGGCTGATTCGGTACAGGAAGTTTTTGAGATAGATAAACAGAATATTGAACCACCTCCAAAGATAGGAACACAAATCAATATTGAGTTTATTCAAGGTATGGGTAAACAGGACGAGCGATTTATCATCATCCTGGATGTAAATAAGGTCTTTTCAACTGAAGAGCTGAACATCGTACAGGACGTTGGTGATGCTCACACTGACCAAGACCAGACACAAGCGCAGGAAAACCCTCAACAAACTGAAACGGAAACCGCTGCGTAACTTATGCGGGCCTTGCCCGCAACCCAATCTGGAGGAAAAAGATTATAAAATATGGAGCGACATTGAGTAATCTACAGAAGTAAGGCTGCAGGCTGAGGAATGTGGCTGGAGCCCCAAAAAAAGAGGTGCTCCCAGGCTGGAGCCTGGGAACAAGAAAAAAACTGGATTCCGGCCTTCGCCGGAATGACGGCAAAAAGTAATAGTTTGCTTTAACCGTCACCCCGGTCCCGGATCGAGTCCGGGATGACGGATCCGGGGTCCAGTTTTTTTGAAGTTACTTAGAAGCCTTTCACCCGGGCGGACCGGGACCGAACTTGTGAGTAACTGTTTTTAAGGTGGAGCCTGCATCCTGCAGGCTATGTAATTCCAGGCGGCTGGAAGCCGCCACCACATTAAAGAACAGTTCCATATCTGAAAATTGGGACAGTCCCCGCAAGGTACTATAAAACAGATTGATGCTGCATTGGTTCCTGGAAGAAATTTGCTTAAATGATAAAATTTACACAGCGAGGGACAGTCCCCCTCCGGGCTGTAAGCCTCCGGGCAGGAAGCTGTGCCAGGCACAAAGTTCCCATCTTTGACGGAACTTTGCTGGCAAATGTGCATGAATCATAAGCAAAAATCATAAAAATGTGAAAACTGTAACCGTCTGATTTTATTGGCAAAACGACTCCAGTTACTTGTAAGCCTGACTATCCGGCGGTAAAAGAGCCAGTCCCATTTGCCATTAATCTTTTTAAGTACTCTACTTCTTTTTTTATCATCAAAACCCATTGTTGGGAAAAGCGATTCGCATCTGCCAGCCATGAAACAAGGCTTTCAATAGACTTATTCACCCCATCTGTTTCATCAACCACTGCCGATGAAATAAGATCCAGGGCCTCAAAGCAGCTGAAGTCATTACTGCGTCCCAGTTCCTTTTCCAGATTTAGTGCTCTAAACTTACGGATATGCCCTGGAAAATGTCTTTCTAAGTCATTCCTTATATTTTCAGCTGCAGAGGCCAATGCCATAATGCGTGGGTCGTCTCCTGCACTGATAAATAATAACTCTGTAACTAAAATCTCCAGATGTCTGGCCATCAGTACCCGGGGCATTCCCCGGTTTGACAATACACCTCCCAGCCAGTCGATCTGGGAATGAAGTGTCTCGGACTTGAGATCGGCAAGAGTAACCAGCCAGGCGCCATCCGCGTCAGTGTAGCGTCTGCCTCTTTTCCCATAACGATATACAAAGTAAGGATATTCTGACAGACAATTATCAGAGGCCCTGAGCACCGCCACAAGATCCTGCTTATTCTGAGGCACAGGATGAGTACCAGACTCAGGATTAAATGTCGTTGCATGATACTTCTTTTCACCGTCCTGCAATGGCAAAAGGGCTTTGAATGACAAGTGCAGTTGCCTGAATATAAACTTGGCTGTATTGTCAACAACCTCAATCTCCTGTGGATTTGTTATTAATTCGTTCATGACTCTGGCTGCAGATTCCCAGTGTTCAGGCCCTTGCCCGCCATGGATGGATAAATAGGAAAGACCGCTGCTTAAATCTAAGCTCAAGGCTTTTTTTATTAATGGCAACATAATAACAGCTCCCTTGGTGGACCCCATCAGCACATAAATTGCTCCTGCCAGCGCTATGGGAGTTTCACCAGCCACCTTCCTGATGTGAGCAGCAGCCTCCAGAGCTGACTCAACCGCGCTTAGAGAGTCAGGGATCAGTTTCCACCTGAAGTAGTCATTATCGTCATTAAGCAGGGACGACCTTTGCATTTCACTCGACCAGATCTTCACTATTCTGGAATCATGACAATTGTTCAGGCAACCTTCTAATGCTGCATGAATTATCGCCAGAGCCCGAATATATCCCAGATACGTCTCTAAGGTCAGCTCTTTTTTCAATACTGCCTGAGCAAATGGAGTTGACTCAATAGACTTATGGATATCTTTTGTAGACTTTCTCAATATATCCGTAACTGAAATATTTTGCATGAAGTCTCCTGGTTAAATGTTATGTCAGCGTACTGCCAAGCCTGACAAAATGGCTGAGCTGTCATTTACCCATTCATTTTGACTGGCTTGAAGTCCTGTCAGCCAAATCCCTGATGCTTCTTGCATTTGCCAGTTGAGGAAAGTCTTCCATCAAATCGTTAAATACAAGTTCAGGCTCAATCAGCACCATTTCAACATTTTTGTTGACCCCTATTTCTCTGGCCTTTTGAACAGAAGAAACAAGGAGGTCGCCCCGCTTTGAATACCTGGCATTCATAATATCATTCACCAATCGAACTCCGTAGCCTCTAATATAAACACGCTTACCAAGTAAGAACTGCAGGTCAGGAGAAACGGCCATGGTATAATCAGGTCTTGGGGCCTGCATAATAGCGGTGTTTTCTGGATCATTATTGGTTTCTTCAGGTCTGGCAGTGTATGCTGTCAAATCAATAACCCAGCTGTTTTGAACTTTTTGGTACTCACTTAATATCTTCAATGCCAGCACTTCATTAGCCAGCTTTTCATTCTGAGCCTGCAAAATAAGCTTTCTTTCCGCCTTAATCTGAAATTTCTCTTGATACTGTTTTAATTTTACTGAATAGACTGCATATATACCAGACCCAAAAAGCACCATAAAAATCATGAGTATCTTGATTAAGGAGTCAAATCTGTTTCGCTTTACAGCTATACCATTTTTAATAATAAAATACGATTCGCTTGCCATTCTCTCACCTTAAGGTCGCGTATCAGCCCACTGTAGTTAGCCGTGGACCTGGCTCCATCTTTCTTTCAAAAGGTTAAAAATTGCCCACCCGGGAAGGGCAAAGGAGCCTGTCCCGGGTGGTAAAAGTTTATGTTTTGCTCAATTATTACAGTACAGGTAAGTATTTTTTTATTTCATATTCAGTAACCTGAGTACGGTAACTATCCCATTCAATCTTTTTGTTAGCAATAAAGTTTCGGAAAATATGATCACCCAGAGCCTCCCTGACCACAGAACTGGATTCCAGCACTTCCACTGCCTCAAACAGACTTCCGGGCAAGCTTGGAATGCCATGTTTTTTACGTTCCTGCTCATTCATTTCAAAAATATCAGCTTCCACTGCATCCGGCAAAGCATATTTTTCTTTCATACCCTTTAGCCCGGCTGCCAGCATACAGGCAAAAGCCAGATACGGATTGCATGCTGGATCTGGTGAGCGCATTTCAATACGGGTAGCAGTCTCCTTGCCTGGCTTGTACATGGGCACCCTGACCAGTGAAGTTCGGTTGCGCCTGGCCCAGGCCACATATACTGGAGCTTCATAACCTGGAACCAGCCTCTTGTAAGAATTTACCCATTGGTTGCACACAGCTGTAATTTCATTGGCATGCTTCAAAAGACCAGCTATATAGTGCCTGCATTCCTTACTCAGAGAGTCAGAAGCTGAATGGTCATAAAAGACATTACGCCCATTTTTAAATAATGACTGATGAACATGCATGCCACTGCCATTCTCTCCAAACAACGGTTTGGGCATAAAACTGGCGTAACAGCCGTGACGTCTGGCCACCTCTTTGGCAATTACCCTGTAGGTGACTGCTGTGTCCGCCATTTTAAGAGCTTCCTGATATCTAAGGTCAATCTCATGCTGACTCGGAGCAACTTCGTGATGACTGTATTCAACGACTATTCCCATGCTTGTAAGTCCGTTGATAATATCTCTTCGAATATCATTTGCAAGATCCAGAGGAGGCGCGTCAAAGTATCCCCCAAAATCAAGTGTTTTGGGTTCATGAGAACTTTCAAAAAGAAAAAACTCAAGCTCAGGTCCTACATAAAAACTATACCCCTCTTGAGCCGCCTTACTCAGCATCCTTTTCAGAACGTATCTGCTGTCTCCTTCATACGGACTGCCGTCAGGATTTTTAATATCACAGAACATCCTGGCCACAGGTCGATCCATAGGTCGCCAGGATACAAGCTGAAAGGTTGCAGGGTCTGGAAATGCCACCATGTCACTTTCATGAATTCTTGCAAAACCTTCAATGGAGGAACCATCAAAACCCATACCCTCTTCAAAGGCCTCCTCCAGTTCGCTGGGAGTAACCTGAAAACTCTTCAGAGTACCTAATACGTCCACAAACCAGAACTGGACAAAACTAACGTTAAAATCTTTAACCGCTTTTGTCACATCATCTGCATTGCGACAACTGAAAACCACTGGATCACTCATTTTTTAACTCCTTTTATCTTGCCGAGGGTTTGCACCAAGAGCATATCGACATTTTTGTATTGCTTTCTGGAAAAGCGTGCGAACGTATAACATCACAACATCCAACTCTCAAAATCAACACAAAAATGTAGCATGAAACCTGAACACTTACAAGTACACCCTTAGCTGGCCCCCATGGCCGGAGTTGCAACCTGTCGGAAAACTTATTATGCTGTACACTTACATACAAGCAACATCACTCAAATATGAAACAAATACAGGCACTTTGGGTTAACTTGAGCATCAGCCAATGTTTTAAATGTCTCATTTTTAAGGCAATTAGATCCCGGAATAGCCAATCCCCCTCCGGGTTGTATGCCTCCGGGCAGGAAGCCAAGCCACATTCAAAGTGCTAAACTATTACAAAACAAGCAAAAAGTTCCGTATATGAAAAATTTTTTATTGAGCTTCTTCAAACCATCTGCCAGAGCTTTTTTCACTGAAAAGGTAAGTGACCCACAATACTCTTTTATGAAAAGGCTGCATGGGTACATATATGCTCGCTGGCCTTTTTTATATATCTCCGTAGGAACAGGAAGACACCCTCTCACCAGATTTATAAAACCAGCCTGGAGGGTTGTTTTTGGCAATTCTTCAAAAAAATTCAGGGAAACAACACAAGGTAAAATCAATTTTGCGCATGGCTATCACGGCAAGGCATTGACCTTACAGCAGGCCGGCAAGCTGGTAAAAGTTGATAAAAGCATCAACCTTGGAGATCTGGAGCAGGTTGTGCCGTACAATCGTGCCAGAGAGATTGTTCTTAAAAATCCGGACCACATTGTTGCCCTTCAATGTCCATGCAGATCCTGCAGGGATAACCCATGCCTTCCATTAGACGTATGCCTGATTATTGGAGAGCCTTTTGCTTCATTCATTCTTGAACACCACCCCGACAAAACCCGCAAAATAACTCAAAAAGAAGCTGCAGAAATTCTGGAGGAAGAACATAAACGCGGTCATGTACAACATGCTTTTTTTAAGGACGCCATGCTTGACCGGTTTTATGCCATATGCAATTGTTGCTCTTGCTGCTGTGGTGCGATGCAGGCCCATAGAAACGGAGTTCCCATGCTGGCCTCTTCCGGCTATACCGCAGTGGTAAACCATCAAGAGTGCCAGGGTTGCGGAAAATGTGCAAAAAACTGTCAATTCCACGCCATCTCCATCAGACAAAAAAAGGCAGTAATTGACACAGCCGCGTGCCTTGGATGCGGAGTGTGCAACACAAAATGCTCTCGAGGCTGCTTAAGTCTCAAGCGCGATTTGGAAAAGTGCCCTCCCTTGGAAGTTCAGGAATTGATAAGGTCTGTACCGGGCTCTACGTGTGCCACGGGGACCGGCTCTTCAGGGGCCCAATTGCCTCAAAAAAAATGGCATATTTAAAACATCTGTTGATGATCAAGAGGATCCCAAAATACCTTACCCTGCCTTCCTTAAATTGGGCTGAACTGTTACGATTATTCTACAGGCTCAACTGCGGGACCATGAAACTCAATGGATAAAATTTCATATTCAATTTTGCCTTTGGGGGCGTTTACTACAGCTTCATCTCCTTCTTCCTTGCCCAGCAAAGCCTTGGCCACCGGTGAAAATACAGAGATGGCTCCCTGGGCATAGTCAACCTCATCAGGCCCCAGCAAAGTGTACTCCCGGACTTCTCCGGTATCAATATTTTCTATCTTAACCGTTGCACCATAACAAACCTTATTGCCATCCATGGTGTTAAGGTCAATAACATTGAACTGAGGGATCCTGGATTTTATGTAAGAAATCTTAGCCTCCAGCATGCCTTGCCGCTCACGGGCGGCATCATAACCTGCATTTTCCTTCAGATCACCCTCTTCTCTTGCTTCCTTGATGGCCTGGATAACCTCCGGACGCTCAGCTTCAAGCTTTTCAAGCTCTTGCTTTACTCTTGCAAATCCTTCCACTGATATGGGAATACTGCTCATATCAAATCTCCATCTTAATGAATTTATCAGCATCAAAAATTAAAAAAAGTTCAAAACTGGCGGTTAAGTCAGTTTTGAACTTTAGAAAAAAACGTTCAGGGACGTCTCCCTTAGATACAGGGCCTTTTTTACGGAATCAAATCATCAAACCACGCAAACAAATAATCTATATATGATATTAATTCAACAAAGGTCAACCCCGGCATTGGGCACTTTGACGTTATTACCAGAAAAGAAGCATTAACATTTTTTTATAACAGCTAATAGTTATTTTTCTTTTTTGGAAACAGAGGACAGGCACTTCCTGCCCAACTGAAGCAATAACAATTGTTTGAGCCCAGTAACAATACGCGTTTCTGAACTGCAAATTTGAGTTGTTTGTCATAGCTGTTTTGAAGTTAAAAACCGAAACCAATAATCTTGCTTGCTTTGTCAGCTTAAATGGTACAAACTACACGGAACGTAACAGTTTATCAACTTTCCTTAAGGAAATCATGAGTAAACTTCCCAGTCCCTGCTTTTTACTGAGGCAAAACAAGTACCAGAAATAATACAGGGAGAACAAGTCCGAGGTATTCAGATGACTAAGCTGTTATCAGGAAAAATTTCTCTAAACCTGACCATTAGTACCTTACCGTTTCAGTCTTGTAGAATAAAACAAGAAACTGTTATCAGTTAATAGTTAATTATTGATGAAAAAAAGCCTGAATTCACTGCCTTTCCCTGATAACAAATAACAGATAACTGGGTTGCGGGTACAGCTCGCGTTAGTGTCAAATATAAAGGACATTCTTAATCGTAATATGCACCAGGCTTAGACATCTTTTTCATCAGGAATGTACGTGCTCAAGGGTTGACATAGTTTTTCCAAATATCATATTATTCAAACCCAGAAACAAAAAAAAATGTTATTTATAACTTTGTATCAGTTTAGCAATTTCAAGAAAATCAGGCTCCGGGCCTTGCCTGAATAAAAATCCATGCTTAAGAAGTCTGTTTTTTTTCAACAGGCACCCGAAACCTGGTTCTTATGCCCCATGCAAAAGGGCTGAACTGTTACACAACTTCCCCAATGAAAGGAGACAAAGATGGCAAATCAAGTAACAGACAATACTTTTGAAGCTGAAGTTTTACAGTGCGACCTGCCAGTACTGGTGGATTTTTGGGCCCCCTGGTGTGGTCCCTGCAGAGCTATTGCGCCTGTAGTGGAAGAACTTGCACAGGAATATACCGGACAGGTCAAGGTGTTAAAGATGAATGTTGATGAAAACCCTAATACCCCGGGCAAATTTGGTATTCGAGCCATTCCTACACTTATTCTTTTCAAGGGCGGAGAAGTCGCTGAGCAGGTTACAGGAGCAGTCTCCAAGGCCAACCTGAAGCAGATGATCAACGACAAGGCGCTGTAAATAATGAAGGAATATGAAGCTTTGATTATTGGGGGTGGGCCGGCAGGGATTACGGCCGCCCTTTATCTTTTGCGAGCCGGGGTTAAAATGGGCTGGGTGGAAAAACTTGCTCCTGGCGGTCAGGTATTGCTAACAGAAGCCATTGACAACTATCCCGGCTTTCCTGATGGAGTCAAAGGTTATGAATTGATTGACAAGTTTACAGACCACCTTGCCCCTTTTGATTTTGATAAAATTCGTGATGAAGCATTAAGGATTGAAACAGGCTCTGAACTTCACAAAGTCATCCTGTCAGAGCAGGAAGTCCTGACAAAAACGCTTATCATATGCTCAGGTGCTCAATGGCGTAAACTTGGTGTCCCTGGCGAACGTAAATACATGGGCAGAGGTGTATCCTATTGTGCTGTATGTGACGGGAACTTTTTCAGAGGGCAGGAAATCGCTTGTATAGGCGGTGGAGATACTGCTCTGGAAGAATCACTGTACTTATCAAAATTAGTCAGTAAAATTTATCTTATACATCGTAGAGACAAATTTCGAGGCACAAAGTTCTACCAGGATAAAGTCCTTCAAAATCCCAAAATTCAAGTAATATATGATACTGTTGCCACAAGCTTTACCGGCAATGAGCATCTGACCGGAGTCAATCTCAAAAATGTTCAAACCGAACAAGAGTCTCTGCTTGAAGTTGATGGTGCCTTCATCTTTATTGGGCTTGATCCAGCTGGAGGTTTTTTTCCTTCTGCAATTGAAACTGACTCACAGGGCTTCATTACAACAGACGCTGAAATGATGACATCAGTTCCTGGAATTTATGCGGCAGGCGATATCCGCTCCAAACACTGCAGACAGGTTTCCACAGCAGTAGGAGATGGAGCCACAGCCGCTTACAATGCCTGGGCCTACTTGGAACAGCACAGCTGAATTGTTATAATCAAAAAGTGTAATTGTTAACCAAATTTTTACGTTTGCGTAAAGCCTGCATCCTGGTTGGTTTACGCCATTATTGTTTGCTTGACCAGCGCTGAGCCCGTTAGTCAAAATCAAGGATATGAAGACAGGCTCGCGCCTGCTCGAATAAATCAATGGTTTTGACTTACGGGCACATGCTGGAAGTTTGCAGCAACAGAAAACCAGTCAGGATACAGGCTGTCCTCGCAACATAACGGATAGTTACTAAAAAGTTTTGCATCACATCAGACTCTATGTATTGAAACTTTCAGTTAATGTATCTGTTTAGCGCTTTGGATGTGGCACGGCTTCCTGCCCGGAGGCATACACCCCGGAGGGGGACTGGCTCTTCCGGGACCCACTTGTCCCAAAAATGAGTCATTTTAAGTACAAATTGATGATCAAGTGGGTACCGGAGTGCCTGTCCCCTGCTTTCCTTAAAAGCGCTGAACAGATACTAGTTAATGAAAGCTGATGGCTGAGACAATAATTAATAACCGATAACAAACAAGCAGCTGTAAGGTGGAGGCGGCTTCTCGGCGCCTGTTTTTTAATTGTCTGCAGAGTGCAGACTCCACTTGCCAAGGCAGTTACTTGTCGGGCAGGCCCCTTGTCTGCCTGAATGGAGCGCTTCTAACTTGCAAGTTTATACAAAAAACCTGCTTAAAGGTTTAATAATAACAATACTCATCCTTTCGCTTACAGGATGTACATTATTCCAGAGAGGTCCGCGTCCTTTAGAGGATACCCCGTGGGAACTTGCTCAAGCTGGCACCTCAGCCATGGAAGAAGAACGTTATCGACAGGCTATCAGATACTTTTCCGAGCTTAAAGACAGGTATCCTTTCAGTCCGCATACTCCTGTAGCAGAGGTAGCCCTTGGGGATGCGTATTTTAAGGCTGGTAATTACACTGCAGCAGTGAATGCCTATCGTGAGTTCATTGAGATGAATCCCAGGCACGAGCTTACTCCTTACGCCCTATTCCGCACCGGCCTTGCCAACTACAGCAAATTCCGAACTGTAGACCGTCCCCAGGGTCACATGGTAGAGGCCTTAGAATACTTTCACCGCGTTAAAGAAACATTTCCAGATACGCCTTACGCAGAATATTCATCATATTATATTGTTCAATCTCGTTTGCGCATGGCCGAACATGAACTTTTTGTGGCTGACTTTTACTGGAGATCCAAAAAGTATGGTGCAGCTTGGCAAAGATATGAATATGTTCTGGAGAACTTTGAAGACCTTCCTGAAATTATTGATTATGCAAGGCAAAGATCCCAAATCAGCTATTATAAATTTCAAAAAGAAGAATCCAGAAACAAAAAACATGAAGACCAGGGATCATGGAGAGACTGGTTCAGGTGGTTGTAAGCTTCTCGCCATAGGACCAATATTTTAAGAAGTTATTATCATGTTTATAGAGGCAAACAAGGTGATGTGGGTATAGCCAAACTGGAATTTGCCGGTACCCTGAACGAGGATGAGCCCAGGTTTTTTACAGCCAGTACAGGTGATTTGTATGTAGTGGTGGCTGTCAATGTAACCACTCAAGCGCCTTATACCCAGGCCAGTGAACTGGCTGCCCGTGTTCATGGTGTTTTTGTGAAAATCCATCCTTTTGTGGACGGCAATGGCAGAACATCATGGCTGCTGATGAATCTGGAGCTCATGAAAAGCGGGCTCCCACCGATTGTTCTGCCTGTGGAAAAGCGGATGGAATATTACGAGACCCTGGATACAGCCCATACGAAAAATGATTATGAGCCATTCTTAAATGACCACAAATATTCACGACCATCAATCAACCCGCAAAGGCTTTGACCGGCCCGGCCAGTAGGGCTGATCAACAGGGGTGTCCATGAGTCCCACAAGTTTTCCCCTGTCCAGGTAGTTCAGCACCATAGGCATCAGTTCGGGTCCGCGCACAAAGCCCAGGCCTCCTGCTCCTGCTGATACTTCATCAAACTTTTTAACATAGTCTTTTCTCACACCAGGGCCAAGAATGCATAAGGGTACAGGCTCTCCGGAGTGGACCATTACACCTCTGCATGGAGTGGAATGATCAGCAGTAACTGCCAGAACAATATCTTTTCTTTTAAGAAGCTGCGGCAGTGACGCAGCCAGGCCCTTATCTAACTGTTCAATGGCCTGTCTTTTGAGCAGAGGATCTTTGGCGTGGCCTGCTTCATCCGGGGCTTTGGAATGGACGTGGATAAAGTTATGCGTGTCCAGAAGTCCGTGAGCCTGGTGGATTCTGTGCCTGATTTCCTCTCCAGGATCATCATCTTCATGACCTTTGATATGCTTAATCCCAAGATAGCTGCACAGCCCGGCGTATATAGCACCGGAAGATATGGATGCCCCATTCAGCCCGAACTTTTCATGAAAAGGAATCACTTTTTTGAGTTGTCCTGCCCTTTGAGTGATGAGCCCGTTGAGAACTGCAGCACTGCTGTCTGCATCTGGATCTGACTGTACATTACGGCTCAATGTTTTCCAGGCCCATGCCAGGTACTGATTCATAATCTTTGCTGTCCTGATGCTTGGCTCATGGCTGCTGTATTCTTTCCACGGAAAAACTTCCAGCAGAAAGCGGCCCTCAACAATGGGGTTTGAATCTGTAATGAATGGAGAAACAACGCCTGTTAATTTTATAATGGCAAAAGAACCTTTGTACGGGATCAGCTCAAGCTCTACCACGTCAGAACTGAATGAGGCAATTCTTTTAAAGGCCTGCTGAAAGTACGATTTATCAGCCTTGACCTTTTCCCGGACAAATTTCAAACACCCATCTTCTTCAGCCACCTGGACCAGGTTGGCCAGTACAGCCACATCATTCATGGCCAAATCAATGCCTGCACCCAGGGCTTCTAATGCTCCGCGCCCTGGAAAGTCGTCTGGCTTATATCCAAACATGGCAAAGTGGGCATTTTCACTGGGTAGGGCCTGGCCTTGAAATGAGGCATGAAACAGACCATTGCAGCCCATGCCTGCCAGCTCATCCAGAAAAGGGGTTTCAGCAGCCTGTAAAGGGGTCTTGCCTCCAAGTTCAGCATATGACCTGTCTCCCAGCCCATCTAACAAAATCAGCACAAAAGTTCTGTTCATTCAAGTTTTCCTTTATTGAAATAATCAATAGTATTCATCCATAATCATTTAAAAATAGTATTGGACATTATTTCACAAATATCACTATTGCTTGATCTATATACGTTCAACATTTATTTTACTCGTCGATAGCATACTTAGCGATCTGAACGTGCTATTTGCGCATCATTTTTTGGAAAACGTAGTAAGTCTTGAAGGCTTGATGGAATACTTCTGTTGTAAGTGTTCAACCATCCGGCCTGTTAATTTCAACCCTTGGCCCAAGGAGGTAGATCATGCCTAAAGTAGGCGTATATGTGTGCCATTGCGGTACCAACATCGCCGGAGTCATTGACATTGAGTCTGTACGAGCATTTGCTGAAACCTTACCGGAAGTAGCGGTTGCCCGTAAAGACCTTTTCATGTGTTCTGATTCCGGACAGGAACTCATCAAACAGGATATCAGGGAAGGTCTGGTGGACCGGGTGGTTGTTGCAGCGTGCACGCCCAGAACCCACGAGCCCATATTTCGGGCTGCTGTGGAAGCTGCCGGGCTGAACAAGTATCTCTTTGAAATGGCCAATATCCGGGACCAGGGCAGCTGGGTTCACCCTGATGAACCTGAGCTGGCCACTGAAAAGGCCATGAAGCTTCTGGCCAGTGCTGTGGGCAAGGCTTCCAGGCTCAAGCCCCTGGAAGACAAGTATGTGGATGTGACCCAGGCTGCCCTGGTCATTGGCGGTGGAGTGGCAGGCATATCCTCAGCCCTTGAACTGGCCAACATGGGCTACACCACCTATCTGGTGGAAAAAGATCCGTCCATAGGCGGAATCATGGCTCAGTTGGACAAGACTTTTCCCACCAATGACTGTTCTGCCTGTATCCTTACTCCCCTTATGGTTGATGTGGGCAACCATCCCAATATTAAGCTCATGACCTACAGTGAAGTGGAGGAAGTGGAAGGTTTTGTAGGCAATTTTAAAGTCAAGGTCAGGCATAAGCAGTCATATATTGACTGGAAAAAGTGTACCGGCTGCGGGGACTGTGCTGAAGTCTGCTTAGAGCAGACCAAGGGCAAAATCCCGGATGAATTCAACCAGGGCTTATCCCCAAGGGGTGCAGCATACATTCATTTTCCCCAGGCTGTGCCTAAAAAGGCAGTTGTAGATGCTGCCAGCTGTATCAGCTGTAAGGGCCATAAGTTTGGTCAAGAGCCAAAGATCAGCAAGAAAACAGGTAAGCCCATGATTGCACCCTGTCAGGAGGCCTGCCCGGCTGACGCCATTAACCGCAGCCAGCAGTTAGATCCCCAGGGCGAAATTGAAGAGATCCAGGTAGGAACAATTGTCGTGGCCACAGGCTATCAGGTCATGGACAAGAAATGGTTCAAAGAGCTGGCTCCTGATTCCCCCAATGTGGTCACTGCCCTGCAGTTAGAGAGAATCATCTCAGCTACAGGACCTTCAGAAGGCAAGCTGCTGCGTCCCTCTGACAAGCAGAAACCCAAGACCATTACTTTTGTTTCCTGTGTGGGCTCAAGAGATGAAAAATTTCACACCTACTGCTCAAGGGTCTGCTGCATGTACATGATCAAGCAGGCCAGGCTTATCAAGGAAAAGTATAAGGATATCAATATCTACATGCATTTTATTGATGTCCGGGCAGCAGGCAAGGAATACGATGAATATTATACCGGTGCTCGCTCTATGGGCATCAACATTTTGAAAGGAAAAGTAGGCGGACTGGAAATTCTGCCTGAAGACCGGCTCAGGGTTCTGGCCTATGACATGGAAGCAGCTGTACCCATTGAATACGAATCCGACCTGGTTGTCCTGGCTACAGCCATTGAGGCCCCGGACACTGCCAAGAAACTGGCCCAGGCCACAGGCCTGCAATTCTGCGGATCTCATTTTTACCGTGAACTCCACCCCAAGCTTGGACCCGTGGAAACCTCAGTGCAGGGTCTTTTCCTGGCCGGGTGCTGTCAGGGCCCCAAAGATATTCCAGACACTGTATCCCAGGCCAAGGGAGCAGCAGCCGTTGCTGCAGTACCTCTGGCTCAGGGCAAGGTCAGGATTGATCCCATCATATCCGAGGTTCATACCGAAAAATGCAGTGGATGTGGAATCTGTCTGCCCCTGTGTCCTTATGATGCCATTACTCTGAGGATCGTTGCAGATAAACCCAGAGCGGAAATCGACATGACCGCGTGTAAGGGTTGCGGGGTGTGCACCACTGCCTGTCCTTCAGCAGCCATTGTTCTACACGGATATGAAGAGGAACAGATCTACGCTCAGATCAGAGCGCTGACTGCCTGATAAGTTTCAAGTGGATATAAGTTGCAGCAGGTCTGCCAAATCAGACCACCTGTCTTTTCTTAACACTTAAAACTTAAAACTTAAATCTTAAATCTTAAAACTTCCAAAAGGATAACCATATGTCTGAATATATTAAATTAGACAGTGAAAAGATCTCGGAAGCTGTCAAGACCATTCAGGATTTTGGCGGGACCGGGATTCTCAAATGTGTCCAGTGCGGGGCATGTTCCGCAGTCTGTCCAGGGGTCAAAGCCGGATTTCCAGTATTGTGCAGACTGCTTATCAAAAAGGTTCTGAATGGTCAGCTTGAAGAAATAATCGAGGAAACATCCACCTGGGGCTGTCAGGCCTGCAACAGGTGCACAGAAATCTGTCCGCAGGGAGTAAGGCCTCAGGAAGTGGTCTTTGCCTTCAGGCGTTACCAGGCCAATGATCTGGCTTTTTCCACTTCAGCCATGACCAGTCAGATGAACCTGCATTCTTATGGTCATGCTGTGTTTACCGATGCCACAGAACTGAGGAAAAAAGTAGGCCTTCCACCTGAAGCTCCTACATCAGCTTACAATGAAAAGGCCCAGAAAGAAATTCAGACCCTGCTGGAAAACAGCCCCATGGGCGAACTGGGATTATATTAAAAGGAGACTCAAAATGGAAAAACTCGGTTTATACCTGGGGTGCAACATCCCTTTTAAAGCCCCGGACATTGAGCAGTCCTTCCGCAAGATCTTTCCAGCCCTTGGGGTTGAAATAGAAGATCTGGAAGGGGCCACCTGCTGTCCAGCCTGGGGAACAGCACCTTCATTTGATCTTGATACGTGGTGTACCATATCGTCGCGCAATATAACCCTGGCTGAAGACAAAGGCATTGATATCATGACCGGCTGCAACAGCTGCTACGGTGTTATGAACGAGGCCAAGCATTTTATTGAAGACAGCCCTGACCGCAAAAAAAGGGTCAATGCAAATCTCAAGACCATTGATCGCGAGTACAAGGGTACCTCGAACGTATTTCATGTTTCCCACGTGCTTTATGAAAAAGTCGGTCCAGAAAAGATTAAGGAAAGTCTGGTTTATTCTCTGGATGGCCTGAAAGTGGCCATCCAGCCCGGATGTCATATCCTGTGGCCGTCAGATGTGTATCCTGTCCAAGAGAAAAATTCCTTCTTTCCTACAATTCTAAAGGAGCTGACCCAGGCCCTTGGAGCGGATGTGCCTCACTACAGCCGGCTGGAGTTTTGCTGCGGTATGGGCGGAATGCGCTCCACTGATGTGGAAAAGTCATTAAAGCTGTTCACGGATAAGCTCATGTCCATGAAGGAAGAGATTGACCCGGACATGATTGTGACCACCTGTTCTTCGTGTTTTCTGCAATTTGATATGTCTCAGCAGATTCTCAAGGAACGCGGTGTGATCGATTTCAGCATACCTGTATTTTACTATACCCAGGTACTGGCTCTGGCCCTTGGTTTTGATCCAGCGCAGGTAGCAGCAATCAGTCAGACCCCAAGGGATGAAATGATCGCTGAGATTCAAAGTGATAAAAGAAAAATCCAGAAATAAGAATCAGGAGGATAGTTAAATGTCTTTCAGTCCAAATATAGTGGGCTTTGCCTGCCAGTGGTGTACATATGCCGGAGCTGACCTGGCCGGTAACCTGCGCTGCAAATACCCGCCTACCATTAAGCTTATCAGGGTCCCTTGTTCAGGAAGTGTTGAGCCGGAATATATCTTAGAGTCTCTGGCGAGAGGAGCAGATGGAGTGCTTGTGGGCGGATGTCATTACGGGGACTGTCATTACAAAGACGGTAACCACAAAACTTCCCGCAGGATGACTGTACTTAAGAAAATGATTGAAGATGCGGGTTTTGATCCCAGACGCTTCAGGCTGGAATGGATTTCAGGGGCAGAAGGCCAGCGCTTTGCTCAAGTGGTGGAGGAGTTCACCAGAGAACTGCAGGAACTGGGGCCTAACCCCCTCAAGGGAGGTGCTTAAATGGCTGATAAAATTAAATTCGGTTTTCTGCTGGCAGGTGGATGCGCAGGCTGTGAAATGGCCTTGGTGGACATGTCTGAAAAGCTGGTTGATGCACTGGATCATCTTGAAGTGGTTTTCTGGGCACCGACAGTTGCTGATGTCAAATATAAAGACTTAGAAGCCATGGAGGACGGATATATAGATCTGGCCTTTGTGGATGGTATGGTCCGCAATACTGAGAATGAACATACCGTCAAGGTCTTGAGACAGAAGTCCAAAACCCTGGTTGCCTTTGGTGCATGTGCGACCCTGGGAGGTATTGCAGCCCTCGGTGATATATATTCCAAAGAAGAGCTGTTTAATCAGGCCTATAAAGATACCTTTGGTACTGATAATCCTGACGGTATTATGCCTGAACCCCAATGTCTGTGGGAGGGAAAGTATGATCTGACCTTGCCGGCTTTTACCAACAGGGTCAGCACCATAGATCAGCTGGTGGATGTTGACTATTTTGTTGGTGGCTGTCCTCCACATCATGATTTTGTGGCCCAGGCTGTCCAGGCCATTGTTGCCGGCAACCTTCCCGCCAAGGGATCATGGCTGACATCAGGAAAGGCAGTGTGTGACGTTTGCAAGCGCAACCCGGCAGAGCATGATCAAAAAAGGCTTCCTGTAGGCGAAGTATTCAGGACCATAGACGGCCGTCCGGATGAAGATAAATGTCTGCTCCAGCAGGGCTATATCTGTTTTGGCCCTGTTACGCAGGGAGACTGTCAGGCATCCTGTCTCAATGTGAATATTCCCTGCCGTGGATGCGGCGGTCCTATTCCCGGTGTTAAGGATTACGGAGCAAGATGCGCTTCAATGATTGCTTCCAGTCTTAAGGATGACCAGACTGCGGAAAAGTTTGTGAGCAAGTTCAATGATATGGCAAAATTTTGCTATCGCTATTCTTACTCAGCAGGAATACTTAACCAGAAGTTGACCCCTGGCCGTAAAAATTAGCCCGGAGGTAGTAAGCATGAGTAAAATCTCGGCTTTCCTGAAAAAAGTCGTTGGGATGCAAAATAAAGGAGAATCAAAAGTGAGAAAAATAGAAATCAATCCCATGACCCGCTTGGAGGGGCACGGAAAGATCGCCATTTTCCTTGATGATAATGGCAATGTTGACGATGCCTTTTTCCAGACAGTGGAATTTCGCGGGTATGAAAAGTTTTTGCAGGGCATGCCCATTGAGGAAGTGCCAAGGACAGTGTCAACTGTTTGCGGTGTTTGCAGGGCAGTACATTTCCTGTGTGCCATGAAGGCTTCGGATGATGTTTATGGCGTAACTCCACCAACAACAGGCAGAAAGCTGCGAGAACTTTTTTACAGTGCCCATACTGTGGAAGATCATACAGCAGTGCTTTATGCCCTTGGCTTTCCTGATTTTGTTGTGGGGCCTGATGCGCCCGCCGGAGAAAGAAACCTTGTGGGGCTGATCAAAGCTGTTGGTGCTGAAACTGGTAAACTGGTTCTGCGCAAACGCGGACTGGCTGTAAAGATATTCGAGCTTCTTGGAGGCAAGCCCAACCATCCGGTATCTGCCCTTCCTGGCGGCTGGTCCAAAAGGATCAACGAAGATGAACGGGTCCAGATTGAAAAGTGGGCTGAAGAGCTTGTGGAACTTGGTAAGCTGACCCTGCAGGTCTTTGAAGACGTTGTCCTGAAAAACCCCAAGTACATGGAGCTGGTTACCGGTGACATGTTCAAGGTTGAGGTTGGATACATTGCCACTGTGGATGAGCAGAATAAAATGGCCTTTTATGATGGAACCCAAAAGGCCATTGATGCCAGGGGCAATGTTGTTGGCACATTCAAGGGCAAGGAATATCTGGATTTCATATCTGAAAGAGTTCTGCCCTGGTCATATCTCAAGTTCCCTTACAACAAGAAGCTTGGAGCGTGGGACGGAATCAAAAGCGGCCCTGATACCAATATCTATTGCGTAGGACCTCTGGCCAGAATGAATGTTACTGAGGGAATAACCACTCCCTTAGCTCATGAGCATTTTGAAAAGTTCCATAATACTTTTGGAGCAAAGCCAGTGCACTATATCCTTGGCTATCACTGGGCCAGGGCCATAGAAGTACTTGCTGCCGCAGAAAAATGTCTGGAGCTGTCAAGAGATCCGGAAATTACCGGCACTGACACCTGGAACCAGCCTACATCATGCACTAAGGAAGGAGTGGGCATTCTTGAGGCAAATAGAGGGGTTTTGATTCATCATTATATTACAGATGATAACGGGATAGTGGAAAACGCTAACCTTGTGGTGGCCACAACACATAACAATGCTCCCATTAATCTGGCTGTGAAGACTGCTGCCAAACACTTTATCAAAGATGGAAATGTAACTGAAGGACTTCTCAATCACGTGGAAATGGCCTTCAGGCCCTATGACCTGTGCCTGGCCTGCGCCACCCACACTGTAACCGGTGGGCAGATGCCTATGGAAGTAAATATCTTCAACAGTAATGGTCAGTTGAACAGACAGATCAAAAACTTCTAATGCAAATTGTCTGTAGTTAAATGATATGTGCGGGGAGCATATAACTCCCCGCACGTCTTTCGAGTATCTTTAAACGTATATGTAAGATTTTACTGCAAAAAAACCTTTTGCAGTCTCAGGAGTCAGGGATCAGGAGTCAGGAGTCAGTAAAAACAGAGGCTTATGGAGATATTTTTTGCAGAATAAGTTATTGTCTGACTTTTTGCACGAAAAACATGTAATGAATTCAGGGCACTATGGTTTTACCATACAGATTGCTTCGGTCGCTTAGGCTCCATAGTGAGTGACAGGTTTTCAGCAACTACATCCCTGACAGCTCAGGTGTCATTGCGAGCGAGTCTTTTTACCTCGTTGAATACACGCAGTGTAGGCGCAGCCATTCAACTGGGGCGAGCGCGGCAATCTCTAACGCGTTGAGGCAATTTTATGTTACTCACAGGTTCGGTCCCAGGCCGCCCGGGTGAGGAGCTTACAAGTAACTTCAAAAAACTTGACCCCGGATCCGTCATCCCGGACTCGATCCGGGACCGGGGTGACGGTTAAAGCAGGTTGCTACTCATTACCGTCATTCCGGCGAAAGCCGGAATCCAGGTTTTGAACGGTGTGAGTTACTCGCATGTTAGGCTGTGTCCGGCACACACTTGTGTAAAGATTATCCCGGCATAAGTATTTTATGACACTTAAAGTGAGTGCCGGGTCCCGGACCTTCTCGCTGTAGTCTTCAAATCTTAAAACTTAAAACTTAACACCTAAATCTTAAATCTTAAATCTTAAAACTTAAAACTTAAATCTTAAAACTTTTCTTATGACTAACAAAACCATTGTCATGGGCATTGGCAACCCTTTGCTTCAGGATGACCGGGCTGGTCTGGAAGTGGTGCAGCGCATTGCCCGCATGAATCTGCCGGTTGATACAGAAGAACTCTATACTGTGGGCTTTGATGTCATGGACAAGCTCATGGGTTATGAGCAGGCGTTTGTTGTGGATTCCTGTTGCCTGGGACACAAGCCCGGAACCATACTTCATGTAAGCATTGATGATATTTTTTCATCTAAAGATTTGACCAATTCCCATGCAGTGACTCTTGGAGCCACCCTAAAGACCGGGTACGAACTTTTCAGTGATGAAATGCCAAAAGAGCTGATCATCATTCTCATTGAGATAGAAAAAATTGAAGAATTTACCGACGTGATGTGCCCTTCAGTTGAAAAGGCAGTACAGGAAACAGTATGTATGCTTCATGAAAGAATAAAAAACAGCGTTGCTGCTCGTCCGGCAACTGTCTGACTTGAACAGCTTCAACATCCGGAAAGAAAGACTTTCGGGATGGAAACAAATAGATATGTGTTCATTTTTACTCAGGAGGTGGGTATGAAATTCAGTGTTGGCCTCGGAAAAACCGGTGGTCTTGAACGTCTTGAACAAAATGGAGTAACCAGGCGTGATTTTATGAAATTCTGCGCTACTGTGGCCGCTGTTATGGGCATGGAAGCATCCTTTGCCCCAAAAATTGCTCAAGCCCTTACAGCAGAAAGAAGGCCGTCTGTGGTTTATCTGCACTTTGCTGAATGTACCGGCTGCTCAGAGTCAGTATTAAGAACTGTGCAGCCATACATTGATGACCTTATTCTGGACACTATTTCTATGGATTACCATGAAACCATTATGGCTGCTGCCGGAGATGCAGCAGAAGAAGCTCTGGAAAAGGCCATTAATGCACCAGAAGGATTTATTTGTGTAGTTGAAGGGGCAATACCCACCAAGCTGGACGGCATCTACGGCAAAGTCGGCGGACATACCATGCTCCAGATGGCCAATGAGATAATCCCCAAGGCCCAGGCCACCATTGCCATTGGAGCCTGTGCTAATTTCGGAGGAGTCCA
The DNA here is from genome assembly GCF_000934755.1 of Desulfonatronovibrio magnus. Classification (NCBI taxonomy): domain Bacteria; kingdom Pseudomonadati; phylum Thermodesulfobacteriota; class Desulfovibrionia; order Desulfovibrionales; family Desulfonatronovibrionaceae; genus Desulfonatronovibrio; species Desulfonatronovibrio magnus. The sequence continues at coordinate 31,049 of NZ_JYNP01000016.1, read as the reverse complement.
GGCGGCTGCTCCCAATCCCACTGGGGCAAAAGGAGTTAACGATTTATTGAAAGACAAGGGAATCAAGGCCATTAATATTGCCGGATGTCCACCCAATCCGTACAATTTTGTCGGCACTGTGGTTCACCTGCTGACTGAGGGAATGCCTGATGTTGACTTTTTGATGCGGCCCACCATGTTTTATGGCACTTCCGTGCATGAGCTGTGCGAAAGACTTGATCATTTCCATAATGGAGAATTTGCTTATTCTTTTGATTCTGAAGAAGCCAAAAAGGGCTATTGCCTTTACGAACTGGGCTGTCGCGGACCATGGACTTACAATAACTGCCCCAAGGTCAAATTCAACCAAACCAACTGGCCGGTTGAAGCCGGGCATCATTGCATTGGATGCAGTGAGCCTGACTTCTGGGACAAAATGAGTCCCTTTTATGATCTGTAGGCTGTCAGTACTGAGTTCAAAGCATTAAACTTTTTTTCAGAATCAGGAGGAAATACATATGGCCGGTTGTAAACCCCAGGCAGCACCGATAATTCCGGTGACTCCAAAAAGCACGTATTCCGGGCCCATCATAATTGACCCGGTAACCAGGATAGAAGGTCACCTTAAAATGGAAGTAGAACTGGAAAATGGTAGAGTAAAGAATGCCTGGTCCAGTTCACAGTTATTTCGCGGACTTGAAATCATTCTAAAAGGCCGTGATCCAAGAGACGCACAGCATATAACCCAGAGGGCCTGCGGTGTATGTACCTATGTTCATGCCCTGGCATCCACGAGATGCGTGGACAATGCAGTGGGCGTGGATATCCCTGACAACGCAAGGATTATCCGCAATCTGGTTATGGCTTCCCAGTTTATGCATGATCATATGGTTCATTTTTATGTTCTGCATGCCCTGGACTGGGTGGATGTCACCAGTGCCCTCAAGGCTGACCCACGCAAGGCAGCCCAGATAGCCAATGATATTTCGCCAAGAAAGACAACTGCTCAGGATCTGCGGGCAGTTCAGGAAAGGCTGACCAAATTTGTGGAAAGCGGTCAGCTTGGTCCCTTTACCAACGCCTATTTTCTTGAGGACCATCCTGCTTATTATCTGCCGCCGGAAGTTAACCTCATTGCCACTGCCCATTATCTGGAAGCTCTGCGTTTGCAGGTTAAGGCTGCAAGGATGATGGCTATTTACGGTTCTAAAAATCCACATACTCAATTTACCATTGTGGGTGGAGTGACCTGTTATGATGGTCTCAGGAAGGAAAGAATTGATCAGTTTGCAGAACTGCTCAAGGAAACCAGAGACTTTATTGAAGATGTCTATATTCCTGATCTGCTGGCAGTGGCATCTTTTTACAAAGACTGGGCAGGTTTTGGAGGAACAAAAAACTATATGAGTTTTGGCGAGTTCCCCAAAAATGAAAAGGATCTTGAGAGCAGATGGATTCCACCCGGTGTAATCATGAACCGCAATCTCAGCCAGATTGATCAGGTAGACCCCAAAGCTATTTACGAGCATGTGGCAGCCAGCTGGTACAAAGGCAATGAAGCAAAGCATCCCTATGAAGGGGTGACTGAGCCACAATATACCAGTTACGATGACAAGGAACGCTATTCCTGGTCCAAGGCTCCAAGGTACAATGACCATCCCATGGAAGTAGGACCTCTGGCCTCAGTGTTGGTGGCTTATGCCAAAGGGCAACCAGAAATAGTGAGTGCGGTCAACACTGTGACCAGGCATCTTGGAGTAGGACCTGAAGCCCTGCACTCCACTCTTGGCAGGACTGCTGCCAGAGGCATCAAAGCATTGGTCATTGCTCAGAAAACAGCAGACTGGCTCAGGGAACTTGAAGGAAATGTTGCTGGTGGTGACATGAAAATTGCCCAGGAATGGGAAATGCCGGATGAGGCTGAAGGTGTAGGTTTTGCTGATGCCCCAAGAGGAGGCCTGAGCCACTGGATCAAAATCAAGGACAAAAAGATTGAAAACTTCCAGTTAGTTGTTCCAACCACATGGAACTTTGGTCCAAGATGCGCCAATGGCAGGCTTGCTCCTGTTGAACAAGCGCTAATCGGCACTCCCGTGGCTGACCCCAAAAGACCTGTGGAGATCCTGCGCACGATTCATTCTTTTGATCCGTGCATTGCCTGTGGAGTACACGTAATAGATCCTCACAGCAATGAGGTTTACAAATTCAGGGCTAGTTAAGGTCAACCCTTCAGAATACTTTAACTGCCACAAAGGGCGTTGCCATTCCAGGGAGAGCAGCATCACAATATCTGCCAGGCTCTGGAGATAGACGTCCTTTGTGGCTTTTTGTTGCCATTGTTTACGGGAACATTAAGGGATTCTGAAAACTACAGTTACCGGAAAATAAGCATGAAAAATATACTTGTTCTCGGAGTGGGGAATATTCTTCTGGGTGATGAAGGAATCGGGGTTCGGATTGTGGAAAAGCTGGAGCAGGAATACGAATTTTCCGAAAATGTCAGGCTCATGGATGGAGGAACCCTGGGCATCAGGCTCATGGAATATATTATGGACTGCGACTTTCTGATAGTGGTGGATGCAGTTCTTAATAAGCATCCTCCTGGAACAGTATATCGCCTTGAAGGCAATGATTTGCGAAAGAGCATGGCCTTCAAAGACTCCATGCACCAGGCTGACCTGTTGGAGACCCTGACCCATTGTGAACTTATTGGAAGTCGTCCGGAAAGTGTGATTATTGGGATTGAACCTAAGGAATACGAACCCTGGAGTGAGAAGCTTACCTTTGAAGTAGAGAGAAAAATTGATGACCTGTGCAAGGCTGTTTTAGATGAGATTTCAGCTGCGGGTGGAACATTCAGACTGAAACAGGAGGGCTGATATGGCTGCTATAATTTATGATCCTGTACAATTTTCAAAAAAAATTGATAAACTTGAAAAGGCAGGCGGCAAAGCCGCATTTGTTGCTTCTGAAGCCCTGGAAATAATTCAGGATCTGGCAAACAATGCTTATATGCTGCCCAGATTGAAACGCAAGTTGACTAAAAGTGGTGATGCCAGGCTGGCCAACTGTTGTAAGTTTCAGCTTGGGAGCGGTTACAGACTGGTTATTACCATAAAAGATGGTTGTTTTGTGATTCTCTTTCTGGGCACTCACGACGAAACAGACAATTGGATCAAGAATAATATGGGAGTCAGTTTTGACTGCTCACGCGGTGAGGTTGTGCCTGCAGTTAAGGTCAGCAGAGATGAGTCAGACAAGAATGTATGTGACGTAATTGACTATCCGCCGAGCATTCATGACCTTGATGTGCCTCTGGATGAAGTACTTGACCAGAAAACCCTCAGAGAAATATTTTGCGGTATTACCGGAACTCAGCAATGCTGAGTTTCATGACAAAATAGATAAATGTGACTCTGAGCATTTTTCCCCCGTGCGACAAGTTTACTTGTCCTTGCCTGGAGATAATGCAGACATTCTTCTTCCGCATTTTGGACATTTGAGCTTTCCCTTGTCACAGATTTCACAGAGCCATGCACTGCAGGCAGAGCAGAATCTGATATCCTGGGAGTGACGGTCTGAGCAACCCTTGCCGCATTGAAAACAGTTTGATGATCTTGACATGATGAATCCTCCAGTAAATTGGATTGCTGGTAAATAATTGGCAGACAATATTGATGGCCGGGCTTTCTATTGATATTTTAAATTGGACATATTGTTCATATTAAGTAAGTTTCTATAATTGAATATATGGACGGACTTTTTTAGTAACTTACTCTTGAAACTTTGTCATAAAAAAACAAGAAAATTTGAACCGCAAATGCGCCCCGGTTGAATGTCCTTCGGGCTTGCTCTTCGAGCAATTCAACTGGGCAGGCAAAGGACTCAAAGTTAAAGATAATAAAGAAGATATTTTTTTGAAAACCGGGCATCGGTTTTCAAAAAGGCTGCCTTTTCATTTGCCGTTCCCCGGCAAATGAAAAAACTTCTTTCTTCCTTTGCGCCCTTTGCGTCTTGAGTGAGTCTTCGAACGGGCGGTTAAAACATCTTTTTTGGGTTGTGGGCACAGCCCGCATTAGCTATTGTTACAGGCAAAATTATTACATTAAAACCTAATAAACACGGAGGCTATACCGGAATGTTTGAAGTGACTGAATCTGCAACAAATCAACTGGAAAAATATTTTGAAACTCAAGAGAAATCTCCGGTCAGGGTTTATCTGGCGTCTGGATGCGGCGGTCCAATGCTGGCTCTTGCCTTAGATGAACAAAAAAATAATGATCACACTTATGACATAAATGGCTTTCAGTTCTTAGTGGATAAAAGCCTTATGGATACAGTTGCACCTATTCAGATTGATCACACTGAAGCAGGCTTTAAGATTAATTCCAGCCTCAAAGTTGATCCCGGTGCCTGCGGTTCATGTACTTCCTGCTGATGTGATTGAAATCATGCGCTGTTTTTAATGGCATGGATTGAATAGTAAAGGTTCGCATTGAAATCAAAGATTGCGGGAGTGGAATATCTGTGCTTGCTAAACCACATGCCAGTATTCTGCTGTCTCAACGATCTGTCATATTGGCCCTGCTGCGGAAACAGCCAAGGAGTGGGAAAGGCTGGTCATGAAATTAATGGGTCTGATTCGACTGAAATAACAGAGTGGATGGAATGGCAAGTTTGCCCAGGGCCGGAACAGCAATGTCCGGCCCTGGAAAGCGACATTCAGGATTTTTAGTGAATGGGAAGGGAGATAAATCCCCTCTGGCCATAGCCCATTGCTGACAGAAAAGTATTGTTCACTGTTTCGATGCCCCTGATCAAGTTTTCAGGTTCCAGGGGAACGCGGCGCATGGCAATGTAACAGGATTCCATGCGTACACCAGGCAGTTCAATTATCTGCTGCAGACGTTGCTGCAGGTCTTGAATGTCTGGACGGGATTCTTCGGAATGTCCGGATAAATCCGAGGCCAGCAAGCGAACAGAACCTCCCCTAAAGGCCAAGATCATTTCAGGAGTCACATTCTGCCTGACCATATCCCTATAAGTTTGATCGATTACCCCAAGACGTCCAAATAGCAGCTTGGGATCACCAATGGTCACGTCCCAGAAGATACGACCTACTTCAATTCCTTCCAAAGCAGCCCGGTCATTCGGCTGCCTGGCTTCATACTCCTCATCCGTCAGACAATGTTCAGTACCAATATTTTCTGCAGCTACAGAAGATGAGATTACAATTACAATCATAGCAAATAATGCCAGAATAAAGTTGTTGATTCGCATTTTAAAGTCCAATGGGTAAGTTTTTTCTATGAATAAATAAAAGTTAAAAATTAAAAGGGTTATCTGAATATATTTGTGGCTGGTTAAAATATGCTCTCAGGGCCAATAGCTCTGCTAAGCCAATTTGGCCGCACATCCACCGCTGCGGTGCAGCCAGTAAATCCCGACAATAATAAACAGTGTAGTTAGCAAAGCAAGGATCCATGGAGGCATGGCGCCTGCCCCGATATTTACTCCAATAAGTGCCAGGCCCACGGCCAGGAGCGGGAGTCCTCAGGCACTGGCAAACCAGACCAGAACCGCAATGGCGGCGCTGCCTGCCACTGCTTTGCCCGACAGTCTCCTGGCCATGGTTAAGGCGTACGCCCCGAAAGCAAATGCCAGAGCCAGGGCGTATCCAATCCAGTAGGTCTGGGTCATCACATAAAGCCGCCACCAAATGGGGCTGGAATTCTGGGCAATGTATTTATAATAGAGGAGGTGCCCTATAAAGACCACAGCAAAAATCAGGACCGGGATAATGAGCATGCGCAATATCCAAAAAACTTTGCTCACTTTTTAACCTCCAGCAGGAAATTAAGATAGTCATCAAGCTCATTCCGTTCTTCATCAAGGAGCACATACCCGGATTTGGCAATTGCTTCCCTGGCTTCGGGCTCATTGGGAATATCAGCGATGAGGCGCATATTATCCCCGTTTTTCAAGCGCTGGCTTTCATGCATGATAAGCCCGACGAATTCATTGGTGTTCAGGCAGGCTCCCCTAGTGTTTACAGTGGGCAAATTTTCGGCATCAGCCTCTGCGGGCGTGGATACGGAAAAAACCAGCAGCGCGGCAAGAAAAAAGAAACAAAACTTTACTAAACGCATCTTTCACTCCAATTAATAAAGGTTATTTAACGAGTATTTCTCACCGGCGACTTAGTGCAGCCGGTGAGATAGAAATTTACAGCCAAACTGTCCAGGACTCCATGACACTGCGCATCAAAACAATTCCGTCCTCTCGCTGGCACCATGGATACAGATTGTCACCAACAGCTCCGTGCCAGTCGGCGCACGGGGGGCAGACCCCGATTTGCGCACCGTTTCTGGCCAGTCTTTCCAGCATTCCCAAGGCATCTCCCAGGCGGTGGAAATTCGAAGATGATATTTTTTCAGGATGGCCTACCCTACACAGCTCAGCTGCTTCACCCCACAGGTAGAGATGGACATCGCCAAAGTTCTGTTTCTGGACCACATCAGCCAAAAGCAAGGCCATCATAGTTCGGTTGGGATCATTGGAACCGGCGCTCATGACAAACAAGAACTTGCCTTTTTTGGCTTCTCCGGCCATAGCCGGGCTGCCCATGCCCATCATGGCCGCCATTCCAAGCCCTCCGGCCCCGGCCATCTTAAGAAAGTCATTTCTGCTCATGCCGGTTTTCTGATCTTTCTTTTGCTGTTCCTGGGCCGAGACAATTGATTCCATGATTTCAAGATCTTTTTCTTTATCTGACATCTGGCATACCTCTCTGTATCAAGTTAGTGGCTTTGAGCACGTCATCTGTTCTCCGCAAACAAAAAGGCCCTTTTAGCCGTTAATATTGATAGGAAATATAACTGATTAGAAAAATATAATGCAAATAGAAAATATTAATTGAATATCAGCAAATCGATTATGAAAATTGATAGATACAATGTCATATTTTTTGACCTAAGTTGGGCGATTCACAATTTCAATATACATAAAAAAGACCTCTCCATTCGGATTAAGTCAGGGGCTAAGTCGTGAATGAGATTGAATATGTTATATAGAATAGGAACATTAAAATTTAAGTGACACAATGTTACCAGTTCCCCTGTATAGGTGGAATCCTGGATCGGACCTGGTCAACTCAAGAAGTGTCTAAGAAAATACGCTTTTTGATCATGATATGTCAGTGCTGGATTTCTTCGGTGTCTCATAAATGTAATGATCGTGTTCAGCTGACCAGTCTGTTGGAGCTTCAACTGTACCCTTGAGTGCCTCAAGAATATCCCAAGTTGATTCGGTGCTTATTTCAGATGGTATTTCCTGAACGATTAGAGTGTAGTTCCTATCTGGAATTAAGTTTATTTCTTTCAAGGGGAAAAAAGCATTACCATCAAATCGGGCTTCAATAATCTGCGACTTGTTTTCTTACTCCTCTTTTCAATTTAAGATAATTTATGGCAACGAACAAGGTAACGCAAGTCAGGCCATAAAACAAAATTTGAAACACAAAGGCACTTTGATTATTCATGTATATGTAATTATTTAGAACATCCAGGACTACTTGGCAAGTGTCAATCAAAAATCGCCTTTACGCTTCTTTCGGGATGAAGCTTAAAGCAGATTCTTATCTTGTACAGTCATGCCAGCTAAGCATTTGCCGGGCTTGAACCGGGAGCCGAGATCGTGAGTGCATTAATATTTATATATAGATATCATCAATGTTTTTAGCTATCTCTTATTATTTTTTTCAATTGGACATTTGGCTCTGACATAGTTGATAATTTTAGGTTAACATGTTGTCTGTCGGGATAGCAGGATGAAAAATTACCATCTTGCTTGTGTATTAACTTCACCTTTATCTTTCCGTCAGTCAATTCCCTGATAAATTAGAGGGATCTAAAAATCATAGGAATATAAAATGCAAATAGTTATACCGGGTTACAAAACCCTTGAGCTTGAACATCTGGCCCTGGACTATAACGGAACTCTGGCTTTTGATGGTGAGATAATTGAAGGGGTGGTTCCAAGGCTTAAAACATTGTCTGAATCCCTGAGCATTCATGTGTTGACAGCAGATACCTTTGGTCATGCAAGACAGAAGCTGTCCGGGGTTGACTGTTCCTTTCACTTGATCGGTAAAGGTGATCAGGCCCAGGCCAAAGCTGACTATATTGACAGGCTGGGGGCTGAGCATACAATAAGCATGGGTAATGGCCGCAATGACAGGCTGATGCTTGAAAGGTCCGCACTTGGTATAGGTCTGGTTCAGGGTGAAGGAGCTGCAGTAAATTCTTTGACCAGCGCAGACATAATATGTACCCACATCAACCACGGACTTGATCTGTTGCTATTCCCCCTGAGACTCACTGCTACACTCCGGGGTTAAGTGCTGATTCTGGAAATTTCAAACAGATATGTTTGCTTTTCAAAAGAGATAATCTCTCACGGAATACACGGAAGGTACTGATTTTTTTAACTTGTTAATGAATAGATGTCACAAAATACTTGAAGAACCACACCTCCCGTTCCAATCTTAAAACTTAAAACTTAAAACTTAATGCTCAAAAAGACTCCATACCAGCCCATAACTCTTGCTTTTGCAGTCAATTACCCAGACGCCCGGCACAAAAGACAGTGGGCTCTGGATAATTCCCACGCAGTTCAATACTCACCTGATCTCTGCTGCCTTGATATGCTCCCTGAAAGGATTGTGCCTTTTGTAGAAAGCGGCATTCCTGTCCGGGTACATGCCCGGTACTTCGGCTGTGAACTGGGGCATGCTGATAAAGATCTGGCAGACAGCGCTCTTAAGGTACATGAACAGACCCTTGTGGCGGTAAAGGGAATGGCAGAACCTGAGATCACAGTGCATACAGGACTTACAAAAGGGTGTCCGGTAAAAGAAGAGCATATCATTGAAAATCTATCCCGCCTGGCTGAGACCGCTGATAAGCTGGGAATGGTGGTCTGCCTGGAAAATCTGCGAAAGGGACATGGTGCAGATCCATTTAAAATCTTTGAATGGGCCAGGATTTCAGGGGTCAGGCTGACCCTGGATCTGGGCCATGCCCTGGGTTGCGCTGCAGTGCAGAGCAATCTGATAAGCATGCCGGACCTGGTTGATTTATTTGCCTCGCATCTGTCTGAGGTGCACATATACGGCAAAGAGGATGAGCACGGGCATCATCCCATAACTGATATCAATATCTTAACTGAAACACTGGACAGGCTGATGCAAACCGACTGCATGTGGTGGACCATTGAGCTTGGTGATCCAGATGAGGCCATGGACACCAGAGATATTATTGAGGCTTATTTGGAATCCTGAGGGCAGAAGTCAGGAGTCAGGAGTCAGGAGTCAGGAGTCAGGGATCAGGAGTCAGAAGTCAGGGATCAGGAGTCAGGGATCAGGTGTCAGGAGTCAGAGGTCAGAGGGAAGAGATCAGAAGTCAGGAGTCAGAGGTCAGAGGGTAATTTGGGGGGTAGTTACTGTTTCGCTGCAGAAATAATCAACGTAACTGCTCACCACATATGGTATAAGGCTATTAAAACACCCTGGATTCCGGCTTTCGCCGGAATGACGGAAAAAAGGCAACTATCTGCTTTAACCGTCACCCCGGTCCCGGGATGATGGAACCGGGGTCCAGGTCTTCTTATTCGATTGTACAGAACAGTTACTAATCTACAACAAAAGTTCAACGGAAATAAAGATGAACCAGTTTGGAGTAATTCATGGCAGGTTTCAGGTTCTGCATAATGATCACCTGAAATATCTCATGGCGGGCAAAGAGTTATGCCACCATCTTATTGTGGGCATCACCAACCCTGACCCAGTGCTGACCAGTGATGTTGACGTGGACCCCAAACGCTCTGAGTCTGCAGCCAACCCTATGACTTATTATGAGCGAATGGTCATGGTGAGAGAAGTGCTGCTTGAGGCAGGAGTGAATTATGATCAACTGAGCATTGTTCCATTTCCCATAACCCGCCCGGACCTTTACAGGTATTATGTGCCCTTGGATGCAGTGTTCTTTCTGTCCATCTATGATGACTGGGGAAGAAAAAAACTCAGCCACTTCAAGTCATTAGGTCTTGACACTCATGTCCTGTGGGAAGTTCCACCTGAGCAGAAAGGATTAAGTTCTACTGACATCAGAGGCTTGATGGCTGAACAGAAGCCGTGGGAGCACTTAGTACCCCAGGCCACTGCAAGGGTTTGTAATATGTGGAAAATTCCAGACAGGCTGCGCAGTATTCAGGCAGGTAAAGGACTGTAAAGGCAACAAGGTAAATGACTGTGCCTGGAAATCAATATGAGCACATCTAAGCAGCTGAGTGCATATTCTCCTTTTTATGACGAGCACAAGGGCACTGCATAGTATCAACAGAATCAATTGAAAACCATAAAACGCATTTAAAATATGTATTTGACTGAAAATCCATGGCGGGTAAAATAGTAGTTTTAATCATCATCCATGGAGGTTTGGTTCATGTTTAACAAAAATTTGTTTGTATTGTGTTTTCTGTTGCTGTTTCTTGTTTCTCCGGGCTGTTCTAAAACTGACACCAGTGAATATAACTACATTACGCCTGAAGAACTCAATACAAGGCTTAATGCTGGTGAGATTGCTGCGGGCAGTCTGCTTATGGTCAGCAGCCAGACTGAAGACGAATGGGCAAGCGGCCACCTTTCTGATGCTTTTCCTTCCTTTTCCAGACCCCTGACTGAAGACGCTCACTTTGCAAAGCTGGATCCCTTTCTCGATATTGCAAAAAATGCTGATGCAGATATTATCATTATCTGTCCCAGAGGAGGAAGCGGGGCAACAAGGCCGTTTGATTATTTTCTGGAAAATGGAATCAGTAAAGAACGACTGTTGATACTGGAAGGTGGTCAAGAGGCTTATAACGATGCTTTTCCTGAGGATGTTGTTACTGGTCAAGGTTAACTTCCCTCCATAAGGCCTGATCAAGAACACCTTTAAGGCAGGGTAACATGTTATTGCGATCCTGCGCTGGAAAGTCCTGTAGCTGATGATTTCTAAATATAATAGTTAGAACTTTCAGTTACAGGGCTTTTTTGTGCTAAGCCACAGGAGTCAGAGGTCAGGAGTCAGGAGTAAGTAAAAGCAGAGGCTTATAAAGATGTTTTTTGCTGAGTAAGTTTCTGTCTGACTTTTTGCACGAAAATCATAAATCACAGGCGGCTGCAAGCCGCATTCACCTTTTAATGACTCACTGACAGCTTTTTCTGTTATTATTCAGGAAAAAATGCACACAGGGAGGTCATGTAATTTTATACAGCCAAACAAGGAGTTAAAACCCAGATGCAGATAACCGATCTCATCAGCAAATCCAAAAACAACGAATCACTTTCCCTTGAAGAGCTTGTGTTTCTTCTTTCTTTTCCTGCCTACTCTTCAGAGTCTTTACAAATTATGGCTGAAGCCGGGGAGATTTCCAGAAAGCTTGTGTCTGAAAAAGCAGAAGTGCATGGCCAGCTTGCTCTTGACCTTGCTCCATGCTCCTGCGGCTGCCTGTTCTGCTCTTTTGCCCAGGTTAACAATATTTTTCAGCAGGAGAACAGGATCAGCGCTGAAGAAGCGGTGTTTTACGCCAGACAGCATGAGAAGGATTGTGCAAATGCTGTATATGTGATGATCACAGGTCAGTACCCATTTGGAAAATTCATAGAAATATCTCAGGAAATAAGAAAAAGTTTGCAGCCGGAAACAATAATGGTGGCCAATGTTCCGGATCAGTCCTTAGAAAGAGCCATGAAAATTAAAGATGCAGGCTATTCTGGTGTTTATCATGCATTGAGAATGCGCGAAGGCATTGACACTCTGCTTTCTCCGGAAAAAAGAAAGCAGAGTATTCACAATTTCAAAGAAGCTGGGCTGAAAGTTGGTACATGTGTGGAGCCTGTGGGGCCTGAACATAGCAATGAGGAAATTGCCCAGGCCATACTTTTTGCCGATTCTGTAGAGCCTGCATTCAGTGGAGCAGCCAGGCGCATAGAAATTCCTGGAACTGAGATTGCCAGGCGCGGCATGATCAGCGAGTTGCGCATGGCGCAGCTTGTTGCTGTGACCATCCTGGGCACCAGGAAGTCTGTGAAAGGCTTTTGCACTCATGAACCATGTACTCTTGGGGCGCTGGCCGGTGCCAATTTGTTCTGGGCCGAGACAGGATCAAACCCAAGAGATGTTGAAGAGAAAACAGAAAAAGGCAGAGGTATAGGAGTTCATGAGTGCATGAATATCTACAGGGAAGTTGATAAAAGTGTTCTTAAAGGACCTTCACGATATTTTACCGAATAGAAGAACATTCCCATATTTGGAAATTGGGACAGTCCCCGCGATGTACTATAAAAAAGATTGATACTGCGTTGGTTCATGGAATAAATTGGCTTTGATGAAAATATTTACACAGCGAGGGACAGTCCCCCTCCGGGCTGTAAGCCTCCGGGCAGGAAGCTGTGCCGGGCGCAAAGTGCCTATCTTTGATGGAATTTTTCAGGCAAATGTGCATGAATCATAAGCAAGAATCGTAAAAATGTGAAAAATGGAAACGTCTGATTTTATTAGCAAAACGATTGTAGTTGCTTGTAAGCTCCTCACCCGGGGGCCCCGGGACCGAACCTGTGAGTAACTTGAAATAGCCTTAGCGCGCTATAGATTGCCGCGCTCGCCCCAGTTGAATGGCTGCGCCTACACTGCGTGTATTCAACGAGGTAAAAAGACTCGCTCGCAATGACACATGAGCTGTCAGGATGTAGTTGCTCAAAACCTGTCACCCACGAGGGAGCCTAAGCGACCGAAGCAATCTGTATGGTAAAACCACAATGCTTTGAACTTGTTGCCGAACTTGTTCTATGAACTTACTTGCAAGCATGCTGAATAGATACCCTATCTGTTCTTTTTCAGCCGCCTTTTGAGGATCAGCCGGTTAATATAAGTCAGGGGTGATTTTGATGCCCTGGTTTTTCCAGCCAGGGCTCTGTCCGGACTGAATATCACATCCCCAACATGGCAGACCTTGCCCCATCTGCCAAGAAAGCCTGCACAGCCGGCGCAGTATGTGACCATCAAGTCATCACCTGCAAGTTGAGCGCGCTTTTTTCCCCAGGCTTTGGCGAATCCAGGGTTATGAAAACCCACTGCTCCACCTTCGCCACAGCATATGGTCTTTGGACCGGATTTTTTCATCTTTTTCATCTCAAATCCAGTTTTTTCAAGGAGCATTCTGACCGATTTCTGGATTTCCTCTTCATAACGCAGCGGACAAGGATCATGAAGGGCCAGTTGAGCAGGTGTGGAAATGTTTGGAAATTCATTGTTTTCTGCCAGGACCTGGTAAACAGTTTTGACCTGAAACTCTGATCCATACCTTGCAAACACCTTGTAGCAATTAGGACAGGCGACCAGTATTTCCTGAACACCTGCCTTTTTCAGACGACTGGTAATGACTTGGAAACGTTCTTCAAAATAGTCCTGACGCCCCAGGTCGTGGGATGGTTTGTGGCAGCAGTCAAGGACCATGCTCAGGTCTGGATTAATCTTTTTCAACTCCTGAAACATTTTCCAGGTTGTTTCCAGCCGGGTTCCGGGCAGGGTGCATCCAGGAAAGAAAACTGATCTGCATTCCCGGGGGGGATACCAGGTAAATAATTTTGTATGGCCGGTGCTTTCATATTTTAAAAGAGGGGCATACCTGGCAAGATTTACTGTCTGTTCTTGCACAGCCTGGCGGCGCATGCTCAGAAACATATCAACAGGAGCGACTTTTTCCGGACATATTGCACTGCAATGGTCGCATAGACTGCATTCAAAGGGGTCAGTCAAATTCTTTCCAGCCAGGACTTCTTCAGCTATCTTTCTAGGGCTTCCATATTTTTTAAGAAAAAGACACTGGCTTTCACATATGCCGCAATCAGTGCATTTTTCTTTATTTTCAGCAGCATATTCAGCCAGCTCAGAGCTTGCCTGGCCCCTCGGGGCGAAAGATACCACAGGATCAGTCATGGGCAATTCCTGATCCTGTGTCTGACCGGCAGAGCCATAACGTTTTCTGAGGGCACTAATAATTTTTTTGGCTATCAGAGGAAATATCCCGATGAGGATAAATGAGATAATCAATCCTGGAGAAAAGATGTCACCGGCAGATTCAATCCTGCCCAACTGGCTTCCAGCATTGACAAAGACAAAGGTTCCAGGAAGCATCCCCAGTTGGGAAACCCAGAAAAAAGTTTTCAGGGGCATGGATGTTACGCCCATGACCATGTTGATGACAAAGAAAGGTATGACTGGAATCATGCGCAGGGTAAAGAGATAAAAGGCACCTTCTTTGTTTATGCCTTTATCCACGCTGCTGATAAATCCGGTAAAGCGATTCCTGACCCAGTCCCTAATTAAATATCGGGCAAGAAAGCAGGCAATGGTCGCACCAATGGTACTGGCAAAGGAGACAATAACTGTTCCAGCCAAAGCCCCGAACATGGCTCCTGCAAGAAGCCCCAGAGGTAAAGCTCCGGGAAGGTTCAGACTGACCACTGTAAGGTACACTGCAAGGTATACGCTCAAGACCATTATGGGCCTTTGATCCAGAATGGTGGCAAACTCTTCCCGGGAGGCCTTGATGTTTTCAAGGGTGAGGTAAGTGTTGAGATCCAGCAGGAAGTAGGCGGCTACAGCCATGGCAATCACAGCAAGAATAATCAGTTTTTTAATGATTTTGTTCATAGTTTTCTTTCATTTGTATGTTTCGAAATTAGAGCTCATGATCCTAATAAGTTATGACCAGAGATGTCCAATTTAAAGCATGAATACTTTTGCGCCATTTCAATCAGTATTTTCGATACCTCTTAAATATCATCTGGAAGTAGATTTGATCATGACTTTGAAGTAGGGGAGTTGAAAAAAAATTGTTTGTGAAAAGAAAGCAGGAAGAATTATAATGAGCAACCACATATGCCTTGTAGTGATGATCAAGTATCCCGAACCTGGAAATGTCAAAACCCGGCTTGGCCGCGAAATAGGCATGGTTAGAGCGGCCAGGCTATATAATGATTTTGTTCTGGCAATGATTGCCAGGTGCAGGGAGATGAGTTTTCCTGTTATTTTCAGCTGCCATCCGGACAGGTCTGAGGAAGATTACCGAAAGTGGCTTGGCACTGATAATCCAATTATTTTTCAGAACGGGACAAATCTTGGCGCTATTATGCAGGATTGTTTTGAGCAGCTGTTTTTGATGGGATTTGTGAGGGTAGTAATGACGGGCAGTGATATTCCCCATTTACCAGTGAAATATATTGAAAGGGGCTGCAAGGCTCTTGATGATAATGACATTGTCATGGGACCGGCAATGGATGGTGGCTATTACCTGTTAGGCATGAAAAAGAGTTGTTTTCTGAGCAGAATTTTCAATGGTATTCCCTGGAGTACCTCGCAGGTTTATCCCATGACCATGCAGATAATTAAAGAGAACCGACTGAAATGCTATGTTCTGCCAGCCTTAAGAGATGTTGATACCTTAGATGATCTTGAGGAGCTTAATTTAGTCTGCCCGTTACCCGGCCAGTAAAGAGTGGCCATACAATATGAACTTGTCTGACCAGATGCATCCGGTAATATCTGTAATAGTTCCTGTGTATAGAGAGCAGGAGGCAATAAATTGTTTTGCGCAGCAGATGCTGAGAATTTTTCCCGGCCATAGATGTGAAATTATTATAATTGACGGCAGTCCTGAGCAGGAAACTATATCTGCCATGAAAGTGAGCGAAGTCATTGCTGTGAGCTCAGGCAAGGGCCGGGGAAGGCAGATGAATGTCGGCGCATCAATGGCCAGGGGGCAGGTTCTGCTTTTTCTTCACTGTGATACACTGCTGCCGGATAACGCACCTGACTTGATTATCAAGGCCTTGTCAGCTGAAAATAATATTATGGGCGGAGCATTTTCTCTAAGGATTGAATCTAAGAAGTGGGCGCTGAAAATCATTGAGTTCATGGCCAACATCCGCTCACGTATGACCAGAGTGCCTTATGGAGACCAGGCAATTTTCATCCGCAAAGATTTTTTTCATAAGGTTGGAGGATTCAGGGAAATCCCTGTCATGGAAGATCTGGAGCTTATGACCAGAATAAAAAAGCAAGGTGCAAGTATTGTCATCCTGCCCCAAAAAGCAGTAACTTCCCCCCGGAGGTGGGAAAAAGAGGGTATTGCCATGTGCACCCTGCGCAACTGGTTCATCAGGGTTTTGTACCATCTGGGAGTTTCAGCAGAGAGAGTTGGTAGATTTTACAGGTAGCGGCCAGTTCTTTTAAAATGATGAGAATGGTTTACTGCTGAATTATTCATGACCTGCTGAAGGCACATCATTACATGTTCAACTGGATGATCTGGTTCAGGCGCAGGCAGACATCACGAAATAGCGGATTCTTCAATTTCCCCAGGGGATGTGGTTTCGCCCCGCGCAATCGCCAGTCAAATGATTTTGGCTGATGGCACAGGACATAACTTGTTTTACGACCTTTGCGCCGTCCTAAAAAGCCCACGGCAACGGCAAATGGATTGTCGGAGTTGTATTCAGCCGTAGTCATGGGCAGGCCAATGACCAATGAGGTCCTGGCGTTAAAGACCCTGGGGGAAAGTACAAGGAAGGGGTGCACATCGCGCATTTCCTGCCCTACCTGGGGATTGCAATCAATCCAGATGATGTCCTGCCTCTGGGGCACCCATGATTTTTCCTGGCCGCTTGTCTCAGAAGGCTCCATAGCTTTGGCCTCTACCACCGTTCCGCACCGATTGCCTGCGCAGCCATGGCTTCCCCGCGGTGACGCTCAGGGTCGAACAGGGCCAGACGCTGTTCAAGGCTTAACTCGTTTTCCGGCAACGGGGATATGATTACCTGCTGATCTTCCACCCGCACGGATACATGCTGATCCAGCCGCAGCCCAGCTGCCTTGACCACTGCGGAAGGGAGCCGTACTCCCAGACTGTTGCCCCATTTTTTGATTCCTAAGACAGCTTCAGACATGGTAACCTCCAGAGAAAAAACGTTTCTACATTTGTTTAAACATGCTGGGCTGGCCCGTCAAGAAAGAAAACCAAATTGGACAAAGGCTGACAATATGGTAACAGTTACGTTAAGTTTTTAAAAAGATTATTCTTCATCCTCAAAAGGGTCAAGATGTCTTCTTGAGCCAGTTTATAAGCCCAGGTCAGAAAAAACGCTACCTGCCCAGAGTGCATCAACTTATCCAGCCTTCATATTGATAAATCAAATACATTTTCTGGAAATAGATTTGTATAATCAATTTGACCGTGTTTTTGATTATGTCATAAGGAAACATATGTAACTTATGGATAAATCAGCGATTTTGTGTCTGATCGTGTTTGTGAAAGTTGAATGCCAGCCTCTAATCCTGAAATATGGCTGATTACCACAATTTATAAGGGAGCAAAATGTCAGATAAATATCCAGAACACTGGGAGTTTGACGATGAGTTTGACGGAGGTGAGGAAACCTGCGGCAGAGTGATAATAAATCTTTATACCTATCTGAAACCCATGCCTCCGGGGTACAAAGTACTGCTCATCTCCAAAGACCCGGCAGCTCCCACAGAATTTCCAGCCTGGTGCCGGATGACCCAAAATGCCCTTCTGGACATGGCGCATCCATATTATCTTTTAGAATATAAACCTCAACAGAAAAAGGAGTAGAACATGGCTGACAAGTTTTGCGTGACCATTACCCATTGCCGGACCGACGGAGACAAGGCGACTCTCGGTTTTGTTGTAGCCAATGCTGCCCAGGGCAGTGAAAAAGAGACCATGATTTTTCTTAGCTGCGATGGCGTATACTGCGCTGTCAAGGGTGAAGCTGAAAAGATTGATGAAGGAGCGCCTTTTGCTCCGCTGAAAGAGCTTGTAACCAAGTTTGTCAATGCCGGCGGCAAGATCTGGGTCTGCACACCCTGCCTGAAAAAACGCGGCCTGACAGAAGATGATCTTGTGGAAGGGGCAAGTCCTGCTGGAGGAGCTGCTCTGGTGGAGTGGCTTTCATCAGGCTCACCCAGTGTTGCTTACTAAGAATCACTGCATGTAAGCTTATTGCTGTCGAACTAACAATTTTGGCCATGGTATTCGCTGCATTGCCCGGATACCATGGCCCAAGAGGTTTTTATGACCCAAGATAATCAAAATAGTAGTTTAGATAATATCAAGCCGGACTTTATGTTTGATGGAGGTGATCTTGACTGTGGATCAGGTCTGAGCCTGCTTATCCGGGAAAATATGCTCAAGGTGCCTGTGGGCGGTGTTATGGAGATGCGCAGCAGGGATGCTACAGTCAAGGATGACCTTCCTCCCTGGTGCAGGCTGGCCGGTCATGAATATCTCGGCCATCAGGATGATGATGGATTTACTCGCTATTTCATTCGCCGGGGCCAGGCCAAAAGCTCCTCGGATGAGGGTGCATCAGATGAAGAAGCCCTGAAAAGCGACAAGGACAAAGCCAGGGATTATGAATGGCGGCTCAGGATTCGTTCCACTGGAAGTCAAAAAAGCACAGTCTACTGCCGTAATTTTTCATGGAATGTGGGACAGCCCATCAGCTTTGAAGAAAAGGATGAATTCCCCTGTTCCATTGAGTCTTTTCTTGGAGCCCTGGGGGGAGCCCTTGCCTCGGGATTTGCCACGGAATGCTCCCGGGAAGGCTTGGATATAGATGATATTGAAATAACAACTCGCGGCAGGCTGAATAATGTTCTGGCTCATTTGGGGGTTGAAGAGGGTGATCCTTCATTTTCTTCTATCGAGGTCAAGTGTTTCGCATCAACCATGGATGATGAAGCAAAGGTCAGGCAGGTCTGGGAGCAGACTGTAAAACGCTCTCCCATTGCAGCAACCCTGGCTAAGGCAACAGATATGAATATCAAACTTATGGTGGTATAAAATGTTTACAACTACTCAGGTGGGCAGCTGGCCCCGTTCCAGAAAGATGCTCAAGGCACTCAGGGACAACAGGGTGGGTAAAATTGACAGGAAAGAATTCAACCTGATTGCTGATGAGGAAGTTGAAAGGACAGTCCGGATTCAGGAAGAAGCTGGCTTGGACATTGTTGTGGACGGCGAGCACCGCAGAGATAATTTTTATTCCTTTATTACTGACAAGGTTGAAGGGACAAAGCTCATGTCTCTTGCTGAGATGCTGGACGAAATTGAAGATAAGTCCGGATTTGAAGAAATGCTGGACACCCTGGATGTTCCGGCTTCAGCCATCCGCAATCCCACGTGTACAGGCAGGTTGAAACGACGTGAACCGCTGGCTCTTGATGATTATCTCTTTGTAAAAAAGCTGACAGACAAGCCGGTAAAAATCACTCTGCCTGGACCTTATCTTCTTTCCAGGTCCATGTGGGTGACCAGATATGCGGGAAAAATATACAAAGATCAGTTTGAAATGGGAGATGACGTTGTTGATATTCTAAGAGCTGAGCTGCAGGAACTGGCTCAGGCAGGGTGTGAATTTGTCCAGTTTGATGAACCGGTTCTCACAGAAATTGTCATGTCCCAGGAGTGCGGCAGACGAACATTCATGTGAGCTACTCTGGCCACCCGCCGTGATGTGGGTGTTGAACTTGAATACGCTGCCCAGCTCATGAACAGAATCATTGATGGCATCCAGGGTCCCAGAACAGGAATTCACATTTGCCGGGGTAACTGGAGCAATAAAGAAGAAGTCCTGCTTACAGGCGACTATACACCGCTTTTACCCGCACTGACTGCCATGAAAGTTCAGCAGTTTGTCCTGGAGTACGCTACTCCCAGGGCAGGAGAGATCAGGGTGGTTGGCGAGGCTTTATCCGGAAATATTCCTGGAACAGACATCCCAAGAG
Organism: Desulfonatronovibrio magnus; assembly: GCF_000934755.1. Classification (NCBI taxonomy): domain Bacteria; kingdom Pseudomonadati; phylum Thermodesulfobacteriota; class Desulfovibrionia; order Desulfovibrionales; family Desulfonatronovibrionaceae; genus Desulfonatronovibrio; species Desulfonatronovibrio magnus. The sequence goes on along the minus strand of NZ_JYNP01000016.1, from coordinate 11,157 downwards.
AAATCGGCCTTGGGGTGGTCAATCCCAGGACATCTGAGGCTGAAGCTCCTGAGGAAATAGTAGCCAAAACCAAGCTGGCCTTAGAACACTACAAGCCTGAGCAGATATTTCTCAATACAGACTGTGGATTTGGCTGTTTTGCCAACAGATGCGTAAATATTGAGGAAGTGGCTGCTGAGAAGATAAGGTCAATTGTCAAGGCTGCTGAAATGCTGAAAAAAGAATATTCCTGAGCAGAAACTTTTTTCACGGTATAAGTGCTTGTTCCCAATTTTTAAACTGGCGTAACTATTCAGCAAGATCGAATAAGAAGACCTGGACCCCGGATCAGTCATCCCGGACTCGATCCGGGACCGGGGTGACGGATAAACCAGGGAGATTCCCTTTTTCGTCATTCCGGTGAAAGCCGGAATCCAGGGTTTTTAATAGTCTTATAACAAATGTGGTGAACAGCTACGTGGGTTTTCCTATTCACAATCCCTTGAAAATCATATCAACCTTCCCTCTTCCTGTCCTTTCTTGACAATCTGGTTACAAAAATCCTGACAACAATTATTTGGGTGTAATTGTTCACCATATTGTCCCCATGTGTCAGGATAGATGTCGTCTAGGATGAAATTCAGGCAGGGCCAAGAGGAGGCCCCCCGGGGGGCCTCCTCTTGGAGTAAAAATCCCTTTCATCCTCTCATGTTCAATATAACAAGGGGCAGGAGCTGTTTTATATGACTTACCCTTTGCAATTTAAAGAAAACGTGGTCAAAATGGTACTTTCAGGAACTAACTCTAAAGCCCAGATCGCCAAGGACATGGGAGTTCCAACTTCCACCATGCAATACTGGCTTAAAAAAGCAAAAAGCACTGGAGATACCAACATTATGACCAAACAAGAGAAACGCCCACAGGACTGGTCCTCGAAAGAAAAACTGGATGCCCTGCTTGAGTCTGTCAAGCTTACAGATGAGCAGCTGGGAGCATGGTGCAGACAAAAAGGAATACATACGCATCACCTGCAGAAATGGAAAAAAGAATTCTCCAGTGATCAGTCCAGGAAAAAGGACAATAATGTCCGTCAGCTTAAAAAAGAAGTCAAAGATCTCCAGAAAGAGCTGAACCGCAAGGATAAGGCCCTGGCTGAAACCACAGCCCTTCTGGTGCTCAAAAAAAAAGTGGATGCTATCTGGGGAGACAAAAGGGACGACTGATCCCGACCCAGGAAAAAAAGCGCATCCTGGCACTTATAGATGAAGCCTGCAGTTCAGGAGCCAGGTTAAAAAAAGCTTGTGACATTATCGGTTTAAGTCCCAGAACTGTCCAACGGTGGCGTGACCCTGGGAAACTTAAAGACCTGCGCAAAGAGTCAAACAGGACACCAAACAACAAGTTGAGTGAAGTGGAACGTCAAATCATTCTGAACACCATCAACGGGCCCGAATACAGGAACCTGAGTCCGCATCAAATAGTTGCGGATTTGGCTGACCAGGAAATATACTTGGCATCCGAGGCAACCATGTACCGTATTCTTCGAGAGGAATGTCAAAACACCCATAGGCAGCCTTCAAAGCCTAAAAAGAACAATAGGCCTGAAGAACTAACGGCTGCGGCTCCCAATCAGGTCTGGACCTGGGACATTACGTATCTACCAAGCCCGGTTAAAGGCGTGTTCTTTTATCTGTACATGATAATTGATCTCTACAGCAGAAAGATCATCACCTGGCAGGTACACACCCGGGAAGATTCCACTCTGGCTGGCGCCTTGATCAGCGAAGGGTGCTACCTGGAAAACATAGTCAAGGATCAACTGGTTCTGCACTCTGACAACGGGTCTCCCATGAAGGGAGTAACCATGCTGGCCACCCTGCAGCAGCTGGGTGTGATGCCGTCCTTCTCCAGGCCAAGCGTTAGCAATGATAATGCCCATTCTGAAGCTTTATACAAGACACTGAAATATCGCCCCTGGTATCCACAGGAGCCCTTTAAGGACTTAAAGGATGCCAGAACATGGGGCGAAGGTTTTGTAAAGTGGTACAACCATGAGCACCGTCATAGCAGCTTAGCTTATGTGACTCCCAATGAGCGCCACACTGGCAGAGACAAAGAAATCTTGACCAGACGCCAGCTTGTCTATCAAAGAGCAAAAAAGAAAAACCCGGAACGGTGGTCAGGTCATATCAGAAAATGGTCTGCACCTTCAGAAGTCACCTTGAACAAAAAAAGAACCTCGAAAACAGAAAAAATTGCGGCTTAGAAGAGACATCTTTCTTGACATCTACCGAAGTTTGGACTTGGTGAGTCTATTATTCTCTATGATTTGACCAACACGTACTGTGAAGGTGATGCCGGGACTTATGAAAAGGCCAAACGTGGACATTCAAAACAAAAACGCAGTGATCGTCCTTTAGTTACTTTGGGCCTTATCCTGGATGAACATGGCTTTCCTAAAGCCAGCCAAGTCTTCGCAGGTAATGTCACTGAGGCCAAAACGCTCATGGGTATGGTCAAGAAAATACACAACAGGGCCAAAGAGCAGCAACCTTTTCTACTAATAAATCAAAAGCCCACAGTAGTCATTGATGCAGGCATTTCCACACAGGAAAACTTGCAAGCTCTAAATGACAAAGGCTATGCGTATATTGTCGTATCTCGCTCAAAACCTGCAGAAGTGCCGTCAGAACATGAACTCGTAACAATTAAAGATGGCATAAAGATTAAAAGCTTTAAACAGCATGACGAGCTATTTCTGCACTGTAAAAGTGATCAAAAGGCCAAAAAAGAACAGGCAATGATCCAAAGTTCTAAAGAAAGAGTAGAAAAAGAACTTGAGTACCTGCGTCAAGGATTAGGTGTTAAAAGAAGGTTCAAGAAGTATGATAAAATTATCGAGCGCATAGGGAGAATTAGACAAAAAAACTCGCGTGTTTCTGCAGGCTTTGAGATCAATATGACACGTAATGAAGATGTTGCGACAGACATAAACTGGAGTTTTAATCCAGATAAGCTTTGTAAGGCTTATAATGGAAGTTACTTCCTGAGAACCAATCGCACTGATCTGAGTGACAAGAAAAATATGGTCTCTCTATGTAATGCTTACTACCGTTGAAGATGCTTTTCGGTGTTTAAAAAGCGAACTTGGTCTGCGCCCAAACTACCATCAAAAGCCTGAACGTATTGAAGGTCATATCTTAATCACAGTGCTAGCTTATCATCTTTTACAATACATTCGATATCAATTGACTCAAGCAGGCCTTTCTCACCGCTGGGTGAGTATATGCTCCTGGCTTGAGACTCATCGGATTCAGACCACTTATCTTCCTAAAGAAGAAGGAGGTGTTATCTCAGTCAGAAACTGTACTAACCCGACCATTGAACAACAAAAAGTTTATTCTGCCCTTGGGATAAGCAGCATTCCAATAAAACCGAGGAAAACAATGACGTAACAAAAGTAGTGCCGAAAAAATAAGCCAGAAATAAGGTAACATTCTGAAATAACAGAGAATTTCGTCCAAACATGCGGAAACTGGGGTTAAGTGTTTGTTAGTCTTATACTGCAGGGTAGGGGGATTACTTCGTGGGGACGTGCTTGATGTCCAGGACTGGGTATGTGGACTTGGACTGATACCTGGTGATATCCTGGCCCAGCTCTTGGAGTAGTTGGGATATAACCTTGTTATCCGTTGAGGTTCTTGATCTCTGGCTAAGTGAGATACGGAAATCTCCGGCTTCATATTTACCTGGTTCAAGCATTCCCAGAATAGCGATCTTAACCGGGACTTATCTTTGGCTGCTTCTTTTTCTGTTGCTGCAGCACTATGATACTCAGCGATCAGAGGGGTAATTTCTTCAGGTAGGGTACTGCCTTCAAAGGCCGGACAGTCAGATAAGTGCTCACAGACGCAGCATAGAGGAGATGGCTTAGTCTCCTGGTCCTTATCTGCAAATCTCAGAGATTCCCATAGATTGATAGCCTTACCAATTATCTCATCCGCAGTTGATTCGTTCAACGTGTAGGGTTCAGAGAGGTTCAGGGTTCCTTCAGCTATATCCATTGATAAAATATAGCCCTTCGGGGTTGTTCCCTGCAGTTCCTTGTACAAATACATCTGGGCTTGGAGCTGCATTTCCCAACTTTTCTGTGTGCCTGGTAGACTGGTAGTCTTTACTTCCAGAATTGTATGATCTGGGAATACAAAGTCTAAGTGAGCTGTGAGGGGCAGGGAACTCAACTGATTATTGCATTTGGGGCAGTGGCTGGGATTTTGGCCATACCAATGGCATAAGGGGCAATAAGACAGGGCATATTCAAGAGTCATCTGCCTCTCATGTGGAAATGCGTGTAAGGCCTCAGAAATAATATCCTCAGCTATATGGCCTCTCTTAAATCTTATCAGCGTCTGCAGGGTGTGAGGTTGAGGGTTGGTTTTGGCGTTGAATACTTTACGGGGGCACTGGGTGATATCACTGGCTCCGATGTAGAGCTTGCGATCTCCCAGGGTTGCCTCTGTTTCCAATATCTGAGCTGTCTGTAAGCCCGTGTGGAAGCTTTGCAGGTTTAACATAGCTAACACCTCCACTATCCTGGAGTCATGCAGGTCCAGGGCTGCTTTCTGGGCTTCTTGCAGGGTGGGGAAAATAATGGGGATGCCTTGCTCGTCATTGAGAATACAAGGAAATGTGGGGTCGAACAGTTCTAAGATGATGTACATAATAGCCCTGCCCTTTACCCATAACTATTCCGCTGAAGTTCTCCATAATCAAATAATGCTACTCCGAAGCACATATGCTGCAGAACTTGATAACCTTCCCAGATGACCTGATGGCCAGGGGGTAAATCATTTTTTCGTCCAAGATACCCGCCGAGTCTTGCAACCAAGCGTACTGCCTCTCCAAGTTCATATGGCTGTTTCAGCTTTTTTTTTTCGCAAAAGCTGAAAGAACGCGCAACTCAATGTCCGAGAAGAGTATCTCGGCAGGCAAAGCGGGCTGCTCTCGACCCAGCAGAGTCATGAGCATGATCCGCCAAGCGATGACCATGTTGATAGCTATGGCCCTGCGCAACCGTTCGGCCGTCTCGTAAGCGAGATCCTCGACGTTGCAGCGGAATGTGTCAATGAAAATGAGACACATATTTAATTTATTTAAGCACTATTTTTTGTATTATCCGGCTTGTTGATCCAGACCTCTTTAGGCAGAGGTGGATGTTGCGGCATCTTATTTTTGAACCTGATTGGATTTTTCAGATATGCCTCGTAAAGCACTTGATTCCTGAAGGCGATGACCTGTTCGGCCTGTCCGTGATGAACCTATGATGGGCTTGTATACTTCTTCCTTACCAGACACTTCACCGAAACCAGTCTGGAACTTCAGAGATATCTTATCAGGTACTTGCAGCAGGGTGACCATTCTCTGGGCGAATAGACTTAACTGCTCACCATTCCATATTGGTGTCTGGCCCCGTACGAATACGTCCCGTCTGAAACTCTGATTGATAGCCATGTCCTTGAACAGTTCCCGCATAGCCATATCTGGTGCAGAGTCTATAGCTTTACGCATTGGTTCTGGCAGCATACCGTCATAATTCTCTGGCAAAGTAGCACTACCAAGAAACCGGAGTTTGCCTTCAGAAGCTTCCTGTGCGATCTGGCTGAAATAAAATAAGGTCCAAGATGAATGGAAATACTCGTGGTATATGTAATTTTCGTTATTGGCTGCTTGCTTCTGCAGCTGCTCCAGTCTGGACTGGATACCAGGTTGAGACTTAAATACCGCAGCACCAGCATCTTTGAGGTTTTCCAAAGCTGTAAGGGCAGACTCAAAAGATTGCTTGTTCACCCCAGTTCTATCCGCAAACTGGGTCATCAAGTGCTGCACTGGATGTGTTGCCAGCCAGCCGGGCAGGGCATTATAACTGAAATAAGCCATTCCGCCTGGGGTCAGTGTTTTGTCGATTATTCTGTATATGGCTGAGCGTACTTCCTGGTTTACCCAGGTTAGTATTCCATGGGCCACTACATAATCACACGGTTCAAAAGGTTGGTCTTTTCCAGCCAGCGACACAAAGTCAGCTTCGTGAAACTCAATATTGGTCAGGCCTGTTCTTCTAACCAGACTGCGGGCATGTGCTATCTGTTCCGGGTTAAAGTCCACTCCCACAAAGCGAATAGTCGGGTTAGCTGCAGCCATTACGCATAGGCCTAACCCTTATCCGCAGCCAAGCTCCAGCATTCTATTGCTGGTGTTGGGAGGCTCTGAGCCTTTGAGTAAAGCTACCCAGTCCAGCCAGTTGGGTGCAAATTCTTTGTAGAAACCGTAGGTGTAGGAAGTGTCTGAATAGTAGCCGTGTTGCCATGCGGTGGTCATTGGTGGGGTCTCCTTTTATATCAAAAAAGCCCACAGGCCTTTAAGGCAGTGGGTTATTGTTTATCCAGCATCTCAGATAAAGCCCGTGCATAACCATTACGGGCAGTCTGATAAACAGCTATTTCGTTCTTCAATTCCTCGATTTTCTTATCCACAAACTGGATTGAATCCAGCTGCTGCTTGGCTTCTTCTGAAAGTGTTTCTGAATCGTACTCTTTTCCGTCAATAGTAATTGTAGGCATGTTTTGTTCTCATTAATTTTTACCTAATTTAAAGCTTAGACCTTGACGTTTCTCTTGGTCATTCTGAATATCCTCCACCAACCCCCGCAATATCTCTTGCTCATCCCTGGCCGACATTATCTCAAACCCATTTTGCTCCAGTTCTGACCTGCGGGTATTATCTTTGACCAGCATCTGGCATGTCTGAACCAATTGCTCATAGGGAACCGCTGCTACTGCCTGTCTGATATCAGGTTCAATCTCTGTTTGAGGGTTGCACTCTGCCACTACAGCTTTTTTATTGGCCAGCAGATAAGATACCCGAACCATCTCAAGAATGCTTGCACTGTAAAAATGCATGTTCAGCACAACTTTGGACCTGGAGATAAGGTTGTCTCTGTCCTGGCCGTATACGCCAAAAACTGAGGCAACCTTCAGGCCTGCCTGCTTAAGAGCATTGAGAATACTGGCCCGGCGCGGATTGACTGATCCGTAAAACAGGACATCAATATCCAGATCAGAACTCTTGGGGATACAAGTCAGCTGGGGCATGTAGCCAACAGGAGCATGCCTGAAATCCCCACCCGGAAATAACTTTTCAAGCCTGGCAATATTACGCAGACTATAGTCCCAAGTGGTTAACCGGCCCATCATCTCATAAGTATGCTGGCCAAGAGTGTGAGAGTCTCTGTCCAGAGGCTCAAGATTATACACTATACAGGATTTGGGCAGTGACCGGGATTGTGCAGGACTTAACAAAAAAGCCCCGAGAATAATGGTTGTGCCTCCATCCAGAATTGAATTTTCATCAATCTTTACTGAACACCCCAACCCCTTGAAAGCATGATAAAGCGTAAGGGCCATTTCCTGGAAAGCCCTGGCATGCCCAAAACCCTGGGGGTTAATTATACTTATGCAGTAGTTTCTGCTCATGTTTCAGATTCAATTACCGCCCGCAATGTATCATCAAGAGGGATAATCGGCTCCCAGCCAAGAATTTCCCTTATCTTGTCAGTACTTGGTATGCGGCGCTGCATGTCCTCAAATCCTTTTGCAAAAGCCTGTTCATAGGGAATAAGCGCTATTTCCGAACTTGATCCCGCCAGCTGTCTGATGCGCTTTGCCAGATCCAGCATGCTGATCTCCTGTGAGCGACCAACATTAAAAAGTTTGCCTACAGCTTCAGGACGCTGGGCCAGTGATTCTATTGCCCTGATTACATCGCGAACATCACAAAAGCTTCTGGTCTGGGTTCCGTCACCGTAAACAGTAATCGGTTCGTTTTGAATGGCTTGTCTGGCAAAACGTGGTATAACCATACCATACTCACCGGTCTGGCGTGGGCCAACTGTATTGAACAGCCTGAATAAAACAACTTCCAGACCGAATTCCCGGGCATAGGCATAACCCAGGTACTCATCCACCATTTTGCTTGCAGCGTAAGCCCAGCGTGTCTTGTCTGTAGTTCCCAGAAGAACATCATCATCTTCACGAAATGGAAACTTGATTCCCTTGCCATATACCTCGGATGTACTGCACAAAAGAGTGCGGCAGCCATAACGAAGGGCAGCCTTAAGAACAGCTTCTGAGCCCAGAATATTGGTCTCCAGTGATTAGTATTGTGTCTTGTGTTTTCATAGATGTATTCTTTATTCTTCTCAGTGCCCCCTGTGTCTCTGTGGTGAAAAATCTTTTCTTTTTTTTTTTTTATTAACCACAGAGGCACAGAGAACACAGAGTTAAGAAAGTTTACTTATGCCGCAGAAATTCATCAACCGGAATAGATATGTCCTCTGCAATCTGGCGCAGTAAAATTGGAGAAATATCTTTTCCTGGATGAAATGGGACGGTCGTTCCCCGGCCATCAGGATGACGAAATTGTTTGTGGGAACCCTTCTGGCGAATCTCTGAAAAGCCAAGTTTTTTCAGAATCGAGACTACTTCCTTTGGTTTAAGGACAGGCAGGGAACCCATTTAAGCAACCATCACATTCTGGGTTCCTATGAATTCTGCTTCCAGGTGCGGTTCTCCGTCTTCAAGAAGCATTTCTATTACTTCCTTTAGATTTTGATTGAGCTCATCTAAGGTTTCTCCTTGTGAATGAGCCCCTGGAAATCCAGGTACATAGCCGACATACAAGCTGGTTTCAGGGCATTTTTCTATTACAGCGGTATAATATTTCATTTTTTTAGCCTCCATACATTCAGATAAGGCTATTCTATGGGACTTTCAAGGCTGAGTAAAGGTTTGACCTACTCATGAAAATTACAAACCTCATACCCATGGTCATTACAAAGCTTATCACGCTTAGCCTGATCCAGATCGTGGCGGACCATCTCTTTTACCATATCAGTAAAGCTTATTTCCGGAACCCAGCCAAGTGTTTCTCTGGCCTTGGTTGGATCGCCAAGCAGGGTTTCCACTTCTGTAGGTCTGAAATATCTGGGATCTACCTTAACTGCCGGTTTGCCTTCAAGCAGACCCACCTCATCTACGCCTTTGCCCTGCCAGGTTAAATGCATACCAAGCTCAGCAAAAGCCAGCTCACAAAACTCTCGTACACTATGCTGCTCACCAGTGGCTATTACAAAGTCCTGCGGCTCATCCTGCTGAAGCATAAGCCACTGCATGCGTACAAAGTCCCTGGCATAGCCCCAGTCCCTCTTGGCGTCTAAGTTACCCAGATAAAGTGCGTCCTGCAGTCCCAAAGCTATTCTGGCTGCAGCTCTGGTAATCTTGCGGGTTACAAAGGTCTCGCCTCTAATTGGTGACTCATGGTTGAACAATATGCCGTTACAGGCATACATTCCGTAGGCTTCCCGGTAATTAACCGTTATCCAGTAGCCGTACAGCTTGGCTGCTGCGTAAGGTGATCTGGGATAGAACGGCGTTTTCTCAGTCTGCGGTGTTTCGACTACCTTGCCGAACAGCTCAGAGGTAGAGGCCTGATAAAATCTGGCCTTATCGGTTAGGCCCAGAAGCCTAATAGCTTCCAGAATCCTGAGCGTTCCCAGGGCGTCAGCATTGGCCGTGTATTCGGCAGTCTCAAAAGATACCTGCACATGGCTCTGGGCTGCCAAGTTGTATATCTCATCAGGCTGCACTTCCTGGATAATCCGGATCAGGTTGGTGGCATCTGTCAGATCACCGTAGTGCAGGATAAAGTTTCTGTTTTTAGTGTGCGGGTCCTGGTAGAGGTGGTCTACCCGGTCCGTATTGAAGCTGGAGCTTCTTCTTTTTATACCGTGGACTATGTAGTTCTTGTGCAGGAGCAGTTCTGCTAGATAGGCTCCGTCTTGACCTGTTATGCCGGTGATTAGTGCTTTTTTTATGGTTTTATTCTAAAGATTTTAGGGCTACATCCGGGGCTTTGGATACTATTGTAAGCAATGCAGCAGCTGGTCCGGACGGCTTACGTCTATGTTGTTCCCAGTTTTGCAGGGTTTTTACGCTGACTCGCATCAACCGGGCAAATTCACTTTGTGACAGCCCGACTCTCTCTCGCAGGGATTTGACATCAGTTGAGCTTACTTCAAAACGGCGTGAAGGCTGAGATTCGCCATGGGAAATTTTTTTAGCTTCTTTAAGACTGCTTACCAGATCATCGAATAATTGTTGCTCCATAATCAAAGCTCCTTCACAAGTTTACGTAAGACAGCCAATTCCTTTGAGGACAAAGTGTCTTTTCTGCTTTTTGGATATGCGACAAGAAAATAAATATGATCTCTATCATTCATCCAATAGTAAATCACCCTAATGCCTCCGCTTTTCCCCCGTCCTTGCAGTGCATAGCGGATTTTTCTAAGACCGCCCCCTCCCTTGATGAGGTTCCCACTTTCTGGATTTTCCGTTAATAGGTTTTGTAGCCCCAAGTATTCTTCATCGTGCATAATTTCAGTGATCATTCGAGTGAAGGTAGGGGTTTCAATAAATACCATAGAATGGACTTTATCCGCCTTTGGCGGAGAGGTCAAGTCAGATTGTTGTACCTTAACCGATGTTTTTCAATGCTTAATCATACCAGGGTGGCTATATCTGTCTATCTCAGTCCGCACCCAATCGCTTCATAGAATACAAACCCTCAACCCCGCCTACAGGAGTAAATTTTCTTGTATCCTTAGACCCCAGCAGATGCTTGACCTGGTCAAATATTTACCCCGTAAAATTTCTTTCCATTTTACTGGGGCCTCCTGGACAAAGTCTTTGCCACCGATAACCCCGGAATCAGTTTACCCTGATAACCATTTAAAAGGCACCTCCCAAGTATAGCTTGGCAAACAAAAACCGGCTATACAAAGAGGCAATCAACAACTCTAATATGGGAGGTGCCTTATGAAATTGTATGCTGGTTGTGATTTACATTCAACAAATAATTACTGGAGTATTATTGATAATGACAGCAAGCAAATTTTTTCCAAGAAAATACCATGTAACCAACAGAAAATTTTAAAAATGCTTGAACCATTCAAACCAGATTTAGCTGGCATTGCAGTGGAGTCCACCTACAACTGGTACTGGTTAGTTGATCTTCTCATGGATGAGGGATATCCAGTTTTCCTGGCTAATCCTGTTGCAATGAAAA